>JANYFU010000067.1 GCA_025359665.1 Caulobacteraceae bacterium | reverse complement strand
TTCGCGCCGGGCCAAAGCCAGCCGACCGATCTGACACCCCTGGCCGCATCGGTCCGCGACACCTCGGGCCACCTGGGGTTCACCGGTTGGCTGAGTTGGACAGGTAAGGGCGAGGTCGCCAGCGGCGGCGAACTGAACGCTAAGGCCTTGGCTTTCGCCAGTCCGCTGGGCCGGGTTGAAAACCTCAACGCTAAGGTCCGCTTCGCCAGCCTGACGCCACCGACCACCGGTCCTGGCCAGACGATCACAGTCGCGGCGATCCAGACCGTGACGCCGCTGACCAACCTGACGGCCGCCTTCCACCTCGGTGACAAGGCGTTGCATGCCGAGCGGGTGACGGCCGCGTTCGCCGGTGGAACGATCGGTGTCGAACCCGCCAACATACCGTTCGCCGCCGACGGCGCATTCAGCAGCGCCATGGTTCTGCATCAGGTCGATATCGGAACCATCCTCGACGCCACCAACCTGTCTGACAAGGTCAAGGTTCAGGCCAAGGTCGATGGGCGAATACCGTTCACGGTCGGGCCTGGCGGGCTGACGATCCAGAGCGGGTCCCTGACGGCCGGTGGCGGTGGGCGGCTGTCGATCTCGCGCGCAGCCTTCGAGGGCGCGCCGGGTTCGCCCGCCACGGCGGTCCCGGCCACCAGCTTCGCGCAGGACTTCGCCTATCAGGCGATGGAAAATCTGGCGTTCGACAGCATGGACGCGACCCTCAACAGCCAGGCCCACGATCGCCTGGGAATCCTGTTTCATATCAAGGGTCGGCATGACCCGCCGACGCGAACGCGGGCCGTGTTCGGCCTGCTGGATGTCCTCCAGGGCAAGGCGTTGGCCAAGCCGGTCCCCCTGCCGTCTGGCACGAAAATCGATCTGACCCTCGACACGTCGCTGAACTTCGGCGAACTTGTCGGCGCGTTGCAAGCCGCATGGAACGACGCCGTGGCGCCAATTCGAGAAGCTCTTCCCGCGAGCCCGGCTCAAGGGACGAAAGCGCCGGCGAAAACCGAAGGGCGAACGGAGCAGCCATGACCCGAGCTAAGATAGTCTTCGCCTTTGGCGCCGTCGCGATGCTGCTCGGCGCGGGAGCCTGCACGCCGACGATCAACGTGAAGGTCGAACCGATCAGCATCTACGCCAAGCTGGATGCCGATATCCGGATCAAGCTGGACAAGGAAGTCCAGAGCGCGATCCAACAAAACCCCAACCTTTTCAATTGAATTTGAGGCCCGTCCGATGATGCGCCGTTTTCTTCTCGCCCTCTCCCTAGGCGCGGCTCTGGCCGCGGGCGGCGTTCACGCCCAGTCCTCGGCCGCCAAGGACACCGTCGTCGCCGCCAAGTCGGCCGGTACGGTGGGTGAACAAGGCGATGGATTCCTGGGGCTCGTTACTGGTTCGGCTCCGGCCGAGGTCAAGGCCGCCGTGGCCGAGATCAACGCCGGTCGCGCCGCCGCCTACAAGGACATCGCCGTGAAGACCGGAGTTACCGAACAAGCGGCCGGTGAGGCGACCGCGCGCCAACTGCTCACCCGGATCGCTCCGGGTGGCTACTACAAGCCGCCCGGCGGCAGCTGGACGCGCAAATAGCAGTGGTGGCGCTCAGGCGGTGACCGCGCCAAGCGTCACCGCCATGGCCTCGACCCGCTCGTCCGGAAAGATGCGCAGGAAGTTCTCACTGTAGAATTTGTCGCGGATAGTTTCTTCCCGAACGCCCAGCGCGGTCTCGAACCGGCCGATCGGATTGCGGCCGCCCTCGATGTGCGGATAGTCGCTGGAGAACAGGTAGAGCTCCGGGTTCGACTGGTCGATGAACAGCCCCACCTCCTCGAACACGAAGGGGGTGAAGGCCAGCTGCTGGGTGATCTGCTCCGAGGGAATGCGGGTCAGGCCCTGGAGATTGGCGTCATTGCGGCTCCAGTGCTTCACCACCCAGTCCAGGCGGCGCAGCAGTTCCGGGACCCAGCCGGCGCCCAGTTCCACCACCGCGCCGCGCAGGCGCGGATGGCGCTCCAGCACCCCGTCCAGCACCAGCATGGTCAGGAAGGCCTCGGGGCCCTCGTGCAGCAGGGCCACGTCCTTGGTGCGCAGGTTCTCCCCACCCCCCAGCCAGTCCTTGGTGGGTGGACGGCCATTGTTCATCCAGGCCTTGGCCAGTTGCAGGGGCGCGCCGCCCACATGCAGCACGACGGGGACGCCCGCCTCGGCCATCCGCGCCCACAGGGGATCGAAGTCCACATGGCCCGGCGAGCGGTCGCCGCAGGGCCGGTGGGGCAGCCACACCGCCTCCAGCCCGTTGGCCAGGACGAAGCCCAGCTCGGCCATGGCCAGGTCCGGATCGTCCAGCGGCACGACCCCCACCCCCATCAGCCGGGCGTCGGCCCGACAGAACTCGGCCATGTGGCGGTTGTGGGCCCGCGCCGCGCCGAACCGCAGGCGGTGCTCCAGCTTCAGGCTCGGCGAGAACGGCATCCGCAGGCTGTGGGTGGCGAACACCAGCTGCTTCTTGAACCCCAGCAGGTCCATGGCCTTGGACCGGTCGCCGGGCTCGAAGGCCCCCAGGGCCTGGATCTCCTTGGACGCCTCGATCAGCCGGTCGCCCAGGGCGAGTTGGGCGGCGACGTGGTCGTCGGAATGGCGGCCGCCCTGGCCCATGATCACCGCCACCTCCTCGTCCGTGACGATGGAGGCCGAATAGCTGACCTCGGGGATCTCGTCCCTCAACCCCGGATCGGCATACTTCTTGAGGAAGTCCGGCAGCTCCATGATGTGGCTGTCGGCGTCGTAGAACGCCCGATGGGCGGGGGCATAGGTCATGGCGTCCTCCCGGGCCGGCTCAGGCCGACCTCTTCGCGCCACTCTGCCCGGC
>JANYFU010000065.1 GCA_025359665.1 Caulobacteraceae bacterium | reverse complement strand
GCTCCTCGCTGTCGCGATACTGCTTGAATATCAGTCTATTGATCGACATCCCGTGCGCCAGAAGCTCCAGCGCCAGCGCCTTTGCCCCTGTCACCTGCTCGGCCTGGGTCGTGGCGAGGCGGGTCTTTCGCTTGAGCTCCTAGATCAAATCTCGACCCCAGCCGTCGGCCACCACGCGCCACCCCGCCGCGTCGTCCGCCGGCAGCACCTCGCACTCATCGATTTCCATCAGCGTGCGCTGCTGCGCCTTCTGGCCGGCGTTGAGCGCCGGAATGACCTCGGTGGCGACCCGGAGGAACCGACGTTTGGCAATTGGGCCATTTGGCGTGAGCCAGGGGTCCTGAAGACTGTCGATGGTCGCCGCTGTCGCATTGTAGCCATCGACCTCTCGGTCGCTGGTCACCGCCCGACCGTTGTTCGAATACATAAATGGTTCTATCATCGCTAGAGATATCAGATTGTTATCACCGTCATACCATTTCACCGGAATTCCAAAGGTGATTTCACGGTCGAATAGACCGCCAATATTATTTGAATTAGACCACATCTGGCCAAATTCATCACCACAGACCACAATACCCATATAAACATACGAACCGAAGGGCTCAAAGCGCCAGCCCTTGGTGACATTATCTTCGCCACTGTCTGCACCCGGAATATACATATTTTTCAATGGATCGTTCAGATAGTTCTGAACGACAGCGGCGAGTTTTTCCGGATCGGCCAGCAACGGATAGACTTGAGCCGTTACATCAGGAAAGTGAAACGGGCCGGCTATAGGCTGGGTCGCGGCCCCCAGGGAGTCGTTGAAAAGGGGCGGCAGCGTCGTCCTGGGTTGAGATGGAGCGGCAAGCTCAAGCGACTCGGGCGGAAGTTTATCCTTCTGCTCGTCGATCCAGCCACCGGAGGGGCCAGCGACGCCCCAGGGGGCCCGAGAGCATATGATGTCGCCCTTGCCATAGTAGAGATCGACATCGAGCCACATCGGCAAGACCGGCTTCAAGTTCGCCACGGCGTCGGGCGTCCGCTCCGGACTCCACGAGTCAACGACCAGGCCGAGGGTCTGAATGATTGGCTGGGCATCGTGCTGATGGATGCGGATCGTATAGCCGCCGGAGGAGTCACCGCGCAGCAGATTGACGTCGCCGAGGATCCCGGCCCGGTTCACCCGATCGACCCCCATCTTCGAATTCACGAGCGCCTGGTAGCAGGCCAAGGAGGGGTTCTCTGGGTTGCGGAACTGCTTAAGCGTCACGCTGTCGAGAAACAGCTTTGGCAGGCCGGCCATCGCATCAGCCAGGTCGGCAGCCTCCTGATCGACGTTGAGCGATCCGGCGATACCTGGAAGCACGCTGCGCAATTTGTCGCCAGCCTTCGCGGCCATGGCCAGGACACCGGAAAGCGAGCGGTTATCCTCATACCCGCGGATTCGCAGAGACAGGGCGATGTCGACGACGCTGCCCACCAATGAGGCGGTGTTGGCGATCGCGCTGGGGATCGACCAGAGCGGCGACCAGGGATTGCGCGGATCGGGGGGGAATTCCGTAAAGGTGGGAGGCGCATCCAGATCGACCTGCAGAAGCGTCTGGTCGCTTTGCGAGTCGCCTGCATAGGGCCTGGCGAAATCGACGGTGCTGAGGTCGAACTGTCGCAGTGGCGCCCTGGGATCGCCCGCCCAAAGCGGTATATCCGCGTTGATCCGGCATCCTACCTTGTTCCAGCCGTAGACTTCGCGTCCTGTATTCAGTGAGAGTTGGTCATCCACAAAGATGAACGGTGAAACCGTGGCCCAGTCCTTGAAAATCAGCTTGCCATTTTCTTTGCGCCAGCGCTGCACCACAATCATGAAGGCGACTTCGTGCTGCGACACCCAGCCGACGTTCTGCGCCTGTACTGAGGCCGCGGCCATGCTGCCGTAGTTCATGATGGTCAGGTAGACGTAAGGCAGCGCCGGCGCATAGTGTACGATGGATGGATCCACATCCATGTTCAGATAGTTGTTACAGAAGTTTGTAAGAACCGCCATGTTGGCGCGGAGCGGAAAAGACCGCGCCGTTACGTTCCTGAACAGGAACGGTGGCCGGACGAACAATGCGGTAGTGAGCGGATCGCCGGCGGGATCGATGAAGCGGGGCTTCCTCAAGACGGTCATCGCAAGTTCTCCCGCTCACGACGAACCGATCCACCCGACCCGCTCGAACGCGCCCCAAAAAATCCAGAGAACCATCAGCCTATTTGATTCTGCTGAAAAGAGCTTTCAGCGTAAGCGTTAGCCGACCTTGACGCCCTTCCAGAAGGCGACCCGCCCCTTGATCTGGGCCGCCGCGGACTTCGGCTCTGGGTAATACCAAGCGGCGTCCTTATTCTCGGCCCCGTCCGCGACGACGGTGTAGTAGTGAGCCGTTCCCTTCCAGGGGCAAACCGAGGTCGTGGCGCTGGGTTTCAGCGTCGCGGGCTCGATCGCGTCGAGGGGAAAGTAGTGGTTGTTTTCCACCACCACGGTTTCGCTGGATTCACCCAGGGTGACGCCATTCCATGTCGCCTTGACCATCGCCGGTCTCCTCCGCCGTCGTGCCCTAAATCGGTCCACGCCCGTCCCTTGGAAATGGGCGCGCGATTGGATCGGCGCAAGTTGCTCAAGCGAGCAGCAGACCGCGACCCGCTAATCCAGGTTGAGCCGCCACAGGATCACCGGACCGTCTTCGTCACGATGCTCGCGACCAGTTTCCACAAATCCGTTCAGGATGAGGACCCCCTGGGACGGGAGATTGTGTTCGGCGGTAACGGCCGTCACAGCCCGCAATCCGCCATCGTTTCGCGCCATCGCGACCATGGCTGCCACGGCCCGGCCGGCATGGCCAAGGCGACGGCGGGCGGCGGCGACTCCATAGCCGATCTCCACCGTTGCACCGTCGCCTGAAGGTCGAACATATCCGCAAAGGCCCACCACCTCGCCATCCTGCACCATCATCCAGGACCCAGGCTGGCCATCGCCGCCGAGCGCGGCGTGAATGGCGCGAACGATGGCGAGGGTTTCGGGCGTGTCGACGCCGCCGGGCGGCAGGTTCAATCCAGGGCGGGTGGTCGCGCCACCCAGCAACCACGAGAAGTCGGCGTCACGGATTTCGACAAGTGCGATCATCAATACCGGCGAATTCTCAAGCTGATGGAACCGGCGCGTTCGCCAGGCTATCCAGGAATGTCTTCAGGTCGGCGGCGGAGCGGTCCGGTATCTGTTCCATCGGCACATGGCCCACACCCGGATAGGCCACCAGCCGCGCGCCCGGAATGGCGGCGGCGAAGGCCTGGCCATCGGTGAAGGGGATCAGCCGGTCTTCCATGCCATGCATGACCAGGGTGGGCGTATGGATCGTCCTGAAGGTGGCGCGGGTCTCCTGGCCCGGATGGCCGGTGACGATGGCCAGCAGAATATCGCGGTGACCGGGCGCCCGTGAAAGCTCGACATAGCGATCCACCAAGGCCGGTGTGACCAGGGCCGGATCGATATAGGCGTCCTTCAGACCGTCCGCGGCCATCGATCGGGTGTCGATTCCGCGGATCATCAGCCGGCCCAGAGCTGAGCCCAACACCTTGAAGACAAGGGGTCCGTCGCCATGCGCGCGCTTTTCCTCGGGCCAGCCCGCCGCGTCGACCAGAACCAGGCCGCGCACCGCATCCGGGTGACGCACCACGACCTTCCAGGCCACGGCGCCACCCATGGAATTGCCCACCACCACATACCGCCCGAGCTTCAGCCGTTGGGCCACCTGATCGACAATATCGGCGAAGACGGTGGTGTTGGGCTGATAGCCGGCCGGAGCCCGGGTTAGGCCATGGCCGGGCAAGTCGAGGGTGACGATCCGATAGTCATGGCCTAGGTGGGCAACCCACGGCTCCCAGGCGTGAATCGAGGCCGAAAAGCCGTGAACCATAACCACCGGCGGGCCGGCGGGATTGCCCTGGTCGCGATAGTGGATGTGCAGCCCGCCCGGCAGATCCATGAACCGCGGGGCGCCGCCACCGTATTTTCCCTCCAGAGCCGCATAGGGGATATCCGGGCGAAGCAAGCTGGCATAGCCGATCGCCGCCGCGACGACGACGACCGCCAGGACTATCGCTCCGATGCGAACCAAGCTCTTCATGAAGTCCCCTATTCCACGCCCTAGATAGGGTGCCTCATCCCAGGCGCGCTAGTCATAAGCGCCGATGAGTTCGAAGCGCGAGGTCGGCGCTTGCCCAGGGATCGCCGACCGCTAAAGTCCAGACCTTGGTGGCGGGGCGAAAAAGATCATGCGGGCTTTCTGGAAAGCGGTCTCGACAGTTTTGGCGATCCTGGGGGTCGCCGCGCCACAAGCCTGGGCCCAAGGGCCAACTACCGTCTTCACCGTCACCATCCCAGCCACCGCTTACAAAGGCCCGCCGCTGGAGGGCCGATTGATCCTGCTGGCGAGCCGCGATCTGAAACGCGAACCCAAAAGCCATGTCAGTCCGGACGAGCCTCTCGACGCGCCCTTCATGTTCGGCGTCAATGTCCAGGGACTGACCGGCGGAAAGTCCGCAACGGTGGACGACACGGCCTTTGGCTGGCCGGCTCGGCGGTTATCGGCGTTGCCGGCCGGCGACTACCAGGTCCAGGCGGTGCTGAACCGGTATGAGACCTTCCACATGGCCGACGGCCGGGTGCTGAAACTGCCGCCCGACCAGGGCGAGGGCCAGCAATGGGCGAGCAAGCCTGGCAATCTCTATTCGGCCCCGATCGTCATTCACATCGACCCGGCTCATCCGACCGCCTTCGCGGTGCTGCTCGACCATGTGGTCCCGCCGATCGCCCGCAAGGCCGACACCGAGTTCGTCCGCCACATCCGCATCCGCAGCGCGCTGCTGTCCAAATTCTGGGGCCGCGACGTCTATCTGGGCGCCCATGTCCTGGTTCCCAAGGACTTCGACACACACCCAGAGGCGCACTACCCGCTGATGGTTTTTCACGGTCACTATCCCGACGACATCTCGGGATTTCGCACGACCCCGCCTGATCCCGACCTGAAGCCCGACTATTCGCAGCGCTTCCATCTGGCCGGCTACAACCGCATCCAGCAGGCCGAGGCCTATGCGTTCTACCAGAAGTGGATCTCGCCCGGCTTCCCGCGCTTTCTGGTCATCGAGATCGAACACGCCAACCCGTATTACGACGACAGCTATGCAGTGAATTCCGCCAATCTCGGCCCCTACGGCGACGCCATCAATCAGGAGCTGATCCCCGAGGTGGAGCGCCGGTTCCGCGGCCTCGGTCAGGGCTGGGCGCGGTTCACTTACGGGGGCTCCACCGGCGGCTGGGAGGCTCTGGCCACCCAGGTGTTCTACCCGGACATGTACAATGGCGCCTTCGCCGCCTGCCCCGACCCGGTCGATTTTCGCGCCTATACGCTGGTCAATCTCTACGCGGACCACAACGCCTACGTCCGCCAGGGCGAGGCTTCGGCGGTCGAGCGCCCGGCGCTGCGCAACTACCTCGGCGAGGTCGCCGGGACCCAGCGCGACGCGAATTACATGGAGCTGACGGCCGGAGACCTCGGCCGTTCCGGCGGCCAGTATGACATCTGGCAGGCGGTGTTCGGACCGGTCGGCGCGAACGGTTATCCGGCGGCGATCTTCGACAAACTGACCGGCGATATCGATCCAACGGTGGCCGCCTATTGGCGCGAACACTATGACCTGTCGCACATCATCGAGCGGGACTGGGCCAGCCTCGCGCCGAAACTGCGCGGCAAGATCCACATTTATGTCGGATCGGCCGATACCTATTTCCTGACCGACGCGGTCTATTTCGCCCAGGAACGGCTCGAAGCCCTTCGGCCAGGTTACGATGGCCAGATTGCCTATGGCGAGCGGGCCGAGCACTGCTGGAACGGCGACCCCAAACTGCCCAACGCCTACTCGCGCCTGCACTATAATTTCCAGTATCTGCCCGAGATTCTGGACCGGATCGAAAAGACCGCGCCAAAGGGGGCGGACCTGACCAGCTGGCGATATTGAAGCCGCCGTCAGCGTCGATCCGGAGGCCAGAGTTTTGACGACCGCCACCCCGCGCGACCTGTTCGGCCATCCACGCGGTCTTTGGGTGCTGGCTTCGACCGAGCTGTGGGACCGCATCAGCTTCCACGGCATGCAGGCGCTGCTGGTGCTCTACATGGTCGGCGCGCTGCTTTTGCCGGGTCATGTGGAGCATATCGTCGGCTTCGCGGCGTTCCGTTCGGTGATCGAGGGCGTGACCGGCCACCTGTCCACCCAGGCGCTGGCGACCCAGATCTTCGGGATCTATGTCGGCCTGGTGTCGTTCACTCCGGTGTTCGGCGGCTGGCTGGGCGATCGGGTGCTGGGGCGGACCGCCGCGGTCAGCCTGGGCGCGCTGCTGATGACAGCCGGCCATTTCTGCATGGCCTTCGACGCTTCATTCCTGCTGGCCATGTTGCTGCTGATTCTCGGGGCGGGATTTCTGCGCGGCAATCTCTCGCCCCAACTCGGCGAACTCTACAGCCGCGACGATCGCCGCCGCGATGCGGCATTCCAGCTTTATGGCGCCGCCGTCAATCTGGGAGCCTTCATCGCGCCCCTGGCCACGGGCGCGCTGGGCCAGGCGTTCGGCTGGCATGCCGGCTTCGCCTTCGCGGGGTTCGGCATGCTGATCGGCCTGGTGGTCTATCTGGTCGGTGGGCGCCTGGTCGGATTCCCGACTCGGCGCGAAGCGAGACCGGCAAAGGTCAAGTCGCCGCCCCAGCCGCGCTCAGCCATCACTCGCGCGGCCCTCTCCACCGCTGAGTGGCGGGCGATCCTCTACCTGCTGGCCCTGATCCCAATCTCGGCCCTGTTCTGGGTCGCCCAGTCCCAGGTCTGGAATACCTATAATCTCTGGGTCCGCGACCATGTGCAGCTGAAGTTTGGAGCCTGGACCATGCCGGTGCCGTGGCTTCAGTCGCTGGACGGGCTCGCGCCGTTCCTGCTGTTGCCACCAGCCCTGTGGCTCTGGCGTTGGCAGGCGCGACGCGGGCGAGAGCCGTTTGAAGCTACCAAGATCGCTATCGGTTGTTTCATCTTCTCCGCATCCACCCTGTGGCTGGCCGCCGCGCCGCTGGTTTTGGACGCCACGGGCCGCACGCCGCTGTTATGGGCGGTGGTGTTTCACCTAACGTCCAACGCCGGCTGGCTATTCTTCGTCCCGACGATGAACGCGCTGTATTCGCGCACAGCGCCGGCGTCGGTCAACGCCACGCTGATGGGCTGCAATGCCCTGTCGGTGTCTCTAGGCAGCGTGGTCAGTGGCCGGCTGGGTGGCCTCTATGAGAGCCTTACCGCCAGCCAGTTCTGGACCCTGCACGCGGCGCTGGTCGGGCTGGGCGGGGTTCTCATGCTGATGATGGGCGCGCGGCTGCGGCGTGAGTTCGCGTCAGGCGCCCTCACGGCGCCCTTGTCGGCGGGTGCGCAGGCAAGTTAACAAGGTTAACATTGCACCAGACTAGGATAGTCCCCTCATGAAAACCCGTATCACCGAGCTGTTCGGCATCCAGCACCCGATCATCCAGGGCGGCATGCACTTCGTGGGCCTGGCCGAACTGGCCGCGGCGGTGTCGAACGCCGGGGGCCTGGGGCTGATCACCGGCCTGACTCAACGCACGCCGGATGACCTGGCCAAGGAAATCTCCCGCTGCCGGACCATGACCGACAAACCCTTCGGTGTGAACCTGACCTTCCTGCCCTCTGTTACACCACCCGACTATCCGGGCTATGTGCAGGCGATCATCGACGGCGGCGTGAAGATCGTCGAGACGGCCGGCAACAATCCGGCC
The DNA here is from genome assembly GCA_025359665.1 of Caulobacteraceae bacterium. Lineage (GTDB taxonomy): Bacteria > Pseudomonadota > Alphaproteobacteria > Caulobacterales > Caulobacteraceae > Acaudatibacter. The sequence goes on along the minus strand of JANYFU010000065.1, from coordinate 2,733 downwards.
AGATGGATGCCGATGCTGAAGGAAGCCGGCATCAAGGTGATCCACAAATGCACCTCGGTCCGCCACTCGCTGAAGGCCGAGTCGATCGGCTGTGACGCGGTCAGCGTCGACGGATTCGAATGCGGCGGTCATCCCGGCGAGGATGACGTGCCCAATTTCATCCTCCTGCCCCGGGCGGCGGAGGAATTGAAGATCCCCTTTGTGGCCTCTGGCGGCATGGCCGACGCTCGCTCGCTGGTAGGCGCACTGGCCCTCGGCGCCGAGGGCATGAATATGGGCACCCGGTTCATGGCCACGGTAGAAGCCCCCATCCATGACAACGTCAAACAGGCCATCGTCGCGGCCAGCGAGCTCGACACTCGCCTGGTCATGCGGTCGCTGCGCAACACAGAGCGCGTGCTGGTCAACGCCGGGGTGGAACGTCTGCTGAAAAAGGAAAAAACCCTGGGCGCCGCCCTCAAGTTCGAGGACATCATCGGCGAAGTGGCCGGCGTCTATCCGGCGGTGATGCAGAAGGGCGAGATGGATGCCGGCGCCTGGTCATGCGGCATGGTCGCCGGCTTGATCCATGACGTCCCCACCTGCGCGCAACTGATCGACCGGATCATGAGTGAGGCGACCCAGATCATCCGCGGGCGCCTGGAAGGGATGCTGGCGGACTGATCGGGCCCTCTCGGCGCGCATGCACCACGGCGTATTTGTCGGCGTAGAGGCGTCGCCAATCCGGAGACGCATCGAGAATGGCCACGAGCGGCGACGTTGGGGTCAGCATGGTCCAGGCGATCCGGCGCCCCGCGATCTCCCGGTCGAAGGCGTTTTGATCTCCCGTGATCATACGAAGGTACGCCGTGCGAAATGGGTCACCATAGACCTCGGCGCGACTGTCCGTGTAAGGCTTCACGCCGTTGAAAATAAGAAACCCGCCATAGGCATAGTCATTGAACATCGGCCGCGAACGCAAGGCCGATGGCACATGAGCCAGGGCCAAACCGGGCGACATCACGCTGTCGGCGGGGCTGAACGGCAAGATCAGTCGCGTTGCGACCATCAGTATGGCCAGGGCGACGCCGGCCGCGACCGGCCAGCCCGCCCCGCCCCGCCCCGATCCATTCCGTTCCGCGCCGGTGACCGCGAACATCTCGCCCAGCGGACACGCAACCAGCAACGGTCCGACAACGCCTAGCAATTGCAGATGTCTTTCATGCTGCAGAGCCAGATAGACCAGAAGTAGAAGGACCAGTAGCGGCGCCATCTCTATACGGACACGTTTCCAAATCAGAATGAAGGCGCTGAAGAACAGGCCCGCTTCAAACGCGGGGTTGGTGCTGACCGCTATGGGCGCCCATTCGTTGACGTTCGCCAGGGTCGTCATTTTCATCAGGTGGAACGGAAACAATAGGTTTTCGACCCCATGGGGGCTGACCACCGTCGCGGCCAGAACCACCGGGCAGAGGACGAACCACGGACGGAGCACACTCAGCGACGACTTGCGGGCGCGCCATGCCGCTTCCAATCCAAAGGCGCCCAGCAGGCCCAGGCCGAACAGGAAGCTGCCGTGCAGATTCGCCCACACCACCATCAGCGGCGCCAGGCGCGCCAGGGACGGGGCGCGCCCTTCGCTCCGGGAGATAACCAGTTCGGCCGTCCAGAGTTCCAATAGCGGCATGGCCAGCACATGCGGTCGCGCCAGCAGGCCGGGCGCCTGACACATCAGGCCCAGAAGCACGATGCAGGTCAGGGGAAGTCCGGTTATCCACCGCCCGGCGTGGCGAGTCAGCAGCCCGGCGCCGGCGCCGGCGGCGAGGCCGAACAACAGCGAAACGCCCACCCATCCGCCGGTGCGAAACGCCAGGGCCATGACGACTTCCGACAGCCATTCGTGCGTCTGCCAGGGTTGGCTCGCGAATGTGTAGGAAAAGGGATCGGTATGCAGCACCGCGCCAAGTTCCAGCATCCGCTGGCCGGCGGCGATGTGCATCCAGGTGTCGCCATCGTTGAACAGCCGCGGCGTAAACGCGGTCAAGGTTCCGACGATCAGCGCCGCAACAATCGCGGCTATCGCGCGCGGATTCGCGCTGACTACTTTAGTCCACTGGCTTTGAAGACCAGGGAAAAAACCGGAAGGAAGCTCTAGACCCTCGTTCAACGAAATCGCCATTGGCTATATCCTCAGCGCACGGGGCATTCTGGCCGGCCCGTCATTTGGGCCAGATCGCCATGACCTGAATGATCGCCGGGCCGATCAGAACCACGAATAGCGGCGGCAGGATGAACAGGATCATCGGCACGGTCAGGGTAGCCGGCAGGCGGGCGGCCTTCTCCTCGGCCTTCATCATTCGCATGTTGCGAAACTCGGAGGCCAGGACGCGGAGAGCCTGTGAAAGCGGCGTGCCGTATTTCTCGGTCTGGGCCAGGGTGTTGACCAGGCCTCGGACGGACGGCGAGTTGACCCGCGCGGTCAGGTTCATAAGGGCCTCGCGCCGGTTGGGCAGGAATCCCAACTCGATGGCCGTGAGGCCCAGCTCGTCGGCCAGTTCGGGGCAGCCGGGTCCAAGTTCCCGTGAAATGCGGGTCAGGGCCGCGTCCAGACTAAGGCCAGCCTCGGCGCAGATCACGAACAGGTCCAGGGCGTCCGGCAATCCACGTTGGATCTTCTGCCGGCGCCCGCTGATCGCGTTCTGAACAACCAGCGTTGGCGCAAAAGCGCCCACACCCAGCGCCAACACCGCCACG
>JANYFU010000430.1 GCA_025359665.1 Caulobacteraceae bacterium | reverse complement strand
CCGATCTCGACGCCCGCGTCGAGGCCGTTCTCGCGACAGTCTACCTGATCTTCACCGAGGGCTATGCGGCCACCTCGGGCGCGGATCTGTTGCGCGCGGAGCTTTGCGGCGAGGCGATCCGCCTGGCGCGCCTGTTGAACGCGCTGCTGCCGGATCGAGGGGCCATTCAGGGGCTGCTGGCCCTCATGCTGCTGCATGACGCCCGGCGCCCGGCGCGGGTGGGGGCCGACGAGGAGATCGTTCTGCTGGAAGACCAGGACCGCGCCCGTTGGGACACAGCCTCGATCGCCGTGGGCCTGACATTGGTCGAAGCCGCCCTGCGCCACCCGGGTTTGCCCAGCCCCTACGCGGTCCAGGCCGCCATCGCCGCCTTGCACGTTCGTGCGCGCGAGCCCGCCCAGACCGACTGGCCCCAGATCGTCGGCCTGTATGAAGTGCTGCTGCGCCTCGGGCCAACCCCGGTGATCGAGCTCAACCACGCCGTGGCGGTGGCCATGGTCGATGGGCCGGCCAAGGGCCTTGATCTGCTCGACGCCCTGACCGCGCGGGGGACCCTTCCGGCCTACGCCCTGCTGCCCAGCGCCCGGGGTGAGCTGCTGCGCCGTCTCGGACGCGTCGACGAGGCCCGCGCCGCCTGCCGTCAGGCGATCAGTCTCGCCCGCGTCGATCCCGAGCGCCGGCTCTATCAAAAGCGCCTCGCCGATCTAGGCTGACTAGTTGGCCGCCTTCAACAACGCGTGGTTCGTCGTGCTCGAAAAGCCGGGCGTGGGGGCCTAGAACGAGCGCGGAGTCTTGCCAAGTATCCTATCCAGGAGGATAGGAATTGTCCTGCCAAAAGCTTCCGGACACGCCCGATGCCCGCCTTCGCCGATCTCATCGCCCAGGGCTCCGCCCACGCCTGGCTGTTCATTCCCAGCGCCATCGTCCTGGGCTCCCTGCACGGTCTCGAGCCCGGTCACTCGAAGACCATGATGGCCGCATTCATCATCGCGGTGCGCGGCACGGTGGGCCAGGCGGTGTTGCTGGGTCTGTGCGCGACGCTGTCGCACACCGCGATCGTCTGGGTGATCGCGATGGGTGGGTTGTCTTTGTGGCGCGGCGTCGACAGCGCCACCTTGGAACCCTACTTCCAGCTCGCGTCCGGCGTGATCATCGTCGGCATGGCGCTGTGGATGCTCTGGCGCGCGCGCCAGGAACAAGCCCTCGCGGCCGATCACGACCATCACCACGAACAGGAACACAGTCACCACCAGGACGCCCACGAGCTGGCGCACGCCGGCGACATCCGTCGCAGGTTCTCGGGCGGCCGGGTCACGACCGGACAGATCGTGATTTTCGGCCTGACCGGCGGGCTGGTCCCGTGCCCGGGCGCAATCACCGTCCTGCTGCTATGCCTGCGGCTCAAGCAGATCGCCCTCGGCGCGGTTCTGGTGCTGTGCTTCAGCATCGGCTTGGCCCTGACCATGGTGACCTCCGGCGTGCTCGCCGCGCTTAGCGTCAGGCACGTCTCAAAGCGCTGGAGCGGCTTTGGCGATATCGTCCGCCGGGCGCCGTTTGTCTCGGGCGCGGTGATCCTGCTGATCGGCGGCTATATCAGCGTCAGCGGCTGGCTGACGCTGCCGCGCTGACCTAGGCTGGCGATACCACGAGCGTCGGGTTGGAGGAGTTTGGGGTTGAGCCACGTCACGGACAAGCAGCTGGTGAACCGCCTACGCCGCGCCAACGGGCACCTGGCGACCATAATCGGCATGATCGAGGCCAACCGCGACGGCATGGAGATCGCACAGCAGATGCAGGCGGTGATCGGCGCCCTGGAAAACGCCAAGCGGGTGCTGATCCGCGACCATATCGAACATCACCTGGAGGAGATCGTCGGCCCGCTCCCCGCCGACACCCGCGAAAAGCTCGCCAGGCTCGGCGACCTCGCCAAGTTTCTCTGAGAGGGTTCCGATCCGCGACGAGTCCCTCCGCCTGGCTCCATACGCACCGGCTTGCAAGGCGTCCTGAACGGCGTAGGTTAGAAATCCGGGTCGACGCGGACGCCCGGCCAGACGGCGCGCCGTCCAAGATCCGCTCCTGAAGCCTTGGCCTCCGCGGCCGGGGCGGGAGCGTGCCAATGGATCAAGCCGAACCTACCCCTTTCAATGTCGCCCAGGCGCGTCGGATCATCGACCCTGAGCCAATCAACCCAAACGGAGACACCCATGTCTGAATTTCCCATCGACCGCCGCCTGTTGCTGGGCGGCTTCGCGCTGGCTGGCGCGGCTACGGCGTCCGCCTCTCCGGCCCAGACCGCCGCCACCGCCCCATCTGGCGCTTTCACGCCCAAACCATTGCCGTTCGACCCCAAGGCGGTGACGGGCCTGTCGGAAAAGTTGTTGGTCAGCCATCACGACAATAACTACGCCGGGGCGGTGAAGCGCCTGAGCGCCATTCGCGGCGATATAGGCAAGCTCGATTGGGCGACGGCGCCCGGCTATCAGGTCAACGGCCTCAAGCGCGAGGAACTGATCGCCTGGAACTCGATGATCCTGGCCGACGGCGCGCCGCTACTGGTGCTCGACATGTACGAACATGCCTACCAGATGGACTATGGCGCAAAGGCCGGGGCCTATGTGGACGCCGTCATGAAGGCGGTTTCCTGGGGCCACGCCAACGACGCCTTCGCCCACGCCGCCTGATCGATGGCTTCGCGGAGGGGGGTCCCCGATCACGGGGTGAGTTTCGCCGAGGCGGCGCGGGTCTGGACTCGGGTCGCCGCCTTGAGCTTCGGCGGCCCGGCCGGGCAGATCGCGGTTATGCACCGCATCCTGGTCGAGGAGAAGCGCTGGATCGGCGAGCGCCGGTTCCTGCACGCGCTCAATTATTGCATGCTGCTGCCTGGACCCGAGGCGCAGCAGCTGGCGATCTACATTGGCTGGCTGATGCACGGACTGGCCGGGGGCCTGACGGCCGGGCTATTGTTCGTGCTTCCCGGCTTCGTGGCGATCATGAGCCTCAGCGTTCTCTACGCCCAGTTCGGAAGCCTCGCCCTGGTCTCGGCCCTGTTCTTCGGCCTGAAGGCGGCGGTGCTGGCGGTGGTCGCCCAGGCTGTGCTGAGGGTCGGTGGCCGGGCGCTGAAGAGCCGCGAGGCGATGGCCATCGCCGCCAGCGCCTTCATCGCCATCTTCCTGTTCCACGCGCCATTTCCGCTGATCATCCTGACCGC
>JANYFU010000588.1 GCA_025359665.1 Caulobacteraceae bacterium | reverse complement strand
AGCGTGCGCTCGTCCACAAGCGACCATTCGGCGCTCCGACAAAGCCGCAGAAACACAAAGGTCATTTCCGCGATCTCGCCTTCGCGGTTGGCAAGATCGGGACGCTCGGGCCGATCCTCCCTGGCGGGACGCCAGCCAAGCGGGCGACGGGACAGCGCCGTGTGCAACTGGGCCACCGCCGGACCCCAGAGCACTTCGCTGTGTTCGAGCATGGGCGCGGTTGGACGCATCAGCCGCACCGATCCGTGAGTCCAGGCGGTTCGGATCGAGAGCCCGGTCTGTTTCAGATGGGCATATTTGAGTTCTTCCTGAAAGCGCTGCAGCGAGCGGATGTCCCGGGCGGACGGCGGCCCTTGAACCCTCAGATAGACGGCGCCGTCGCCGAGCGCGTCGGCGAACCGTAAACCGGAACGGTGCGCCAGATCGGTGGCGATCCGCTCGCCCGCCAGAATGCGCTGAGCCGCGAGTTCGCCCGCGCCGGGGCCATAGCGAATCGCGGCCTTTTCCACGGTTCGCGAAAATCCCTCAACGTCGAACCCAACGAGGACGGCGCCGAATTCGTCAACGGTTTGGTTTGTCCGATCCAGCATGCCGTGAGGCCCGACAATCCTTTAGGCGAAGTCGCTTTCGCCATAGATGAAAACAGGGGCTCCGCTGATCGCCCGCGCGCACAGCTTCGCCGACAGCACGGCCGTCTCCACCGCGCCGCAGTCGAAATTGTTGCGTGTCCAGTCACCAACCAGCATCAGATTGGGGAAGCCGGATTCATCGACGCGAAGGCGCTTGTCGATCGATCCCGCCGGCGAGGTCACATACAGATCAATCGGGTCGTCGTTGATCCGGGCATACCGCTCGATCTCGCCGTCCAGGCGATAGCATCCCTGATCGTCTTTCAGGCCCGGAAAAATACCACACGCGAAGTGTTCCAACCATGTCTTGGTTTCGATGGCTGGGCGCATTCCGCGACCGGCTTCCGGGCCAGGGGTAATGGGGCCACAGAGGTAGCTAAGACTCTGGGGCCTGGCGCCCTTCGCGTCGGTTTGTTCGAGGTCGACCAGGAAACTCATGTCGCCCCAGGTATCGTGAGGCGCTTCATAGCCGGTCATCAGGCCATCCAGGCTGACTCCATGAAAACTGGCGGCGCTCTCCCACCGCCAGATCTGGGCGGCGATGGTTGGGGTGACGCCGGCCGCGTCCAACATATCTTGCCACGGCCGATGAACCGTCCCCAAGCGCTTCGTAGTTTCGCGCATGGTTCCGATCGACATTCCCGTGATGCAGAGATCGAAATCCTCATCGACTTTCAGAGACCTCTCCGTCCCGAATCCCGCGCTGTCGATCCACTTTTCAAGATTGCCGGCCTGCCTCACCGAATCCTCGTCAGCCAGTTGCTCGAAGAGCGGCGCCTCGGGCCAGCACCGCCTGAGTGTTCCGCCATCGCCGGCGTCATGGTCGAAAAGCGGTTCATAGGACGCTGGCCCCGCGGTGGGGCTCGCCTGGATGCGGATCTTGATCTCCGCCAGCCGGCCATCGTCCCCCGGGATCAGTTCCTCGACACGATGGAAAAAGTGAAAACGAACGCCTCGCGCCCGTAGAACCTCGAAATAGGGTGCGGCGATGATCTCGCCCATGCCGCCCATCATGTGCATGAACACCGACCCATGGTAGCCGAATATCATACGTAGCAGGCCGCGAATGCCAACCCCCGCGGCGATGTTGGGCTTGGTCGAATCTCCGTTCTCGAAGGCGAAGGAATAATGGTAGCCCGCCTGAAGCAGCGGGCATGACACAGCGCGAGCCGAACCGCCGTGCCGGATCAGCCAGTCGTTGGCGTTTTCACCGTTGATGCTATCGAAGCCCCGAGCGTCGAGGCGGTCGTCGATGAAGCCTCTGGCGATAGTGGCGATCAGTTCAATCACGCCCACCCAATCGGGTCCACGCGGGGGATGACCCTCGCCAAGCTCCCGGGCGACCTTCTGGACTTCGCCGACGTGCGTCGCGATGGAGCTGAGGAAATCACCCGCGTGCAGCAGATGGGTCGCATCCGCGAGACGATCCGCTAGGGCGTCGCCCCGCCGGGCCATGGCGACCAGCTGAGGGCCAGGCGCCGGCGCATTCCAGTCCTCAACCGCGCGCAACCACATGCCGGGCGGATCGCCGCTGGCCATGCGGCGAAGCGCCTCGCTCACCCAGGCCACCATCCTGCCCAGCATAACGCGTGGGGTGATCGCCTCTGGATCGACGCCAGGGATCTTCGAATTGGTCGGCAGTTCGACGCTGAGGGCGCGCCAGTCGTCGGTCTGCCGCTGCATCAGGGTGAAGGTATTGTGCCCCTTGAACGCGGTTGCGAAGGGGATCGCGGTGGCGGGTGATACAGTCATCCACTCCTCGTAGAGAGGGATCAGCTGGCTGAAGACGTTGTGGTAGAACCCGCCGAGAACATGCAGTCCATGTTCCTCGTTGCGGCCCCGCTCCTGGCGGTTTCGGCTTGACGCGCACTTGCCCCCCAGCCGCCAGCCGATCTGGTAAAGATCAATCTCGAAGCGCGCCCGCAGCTCCGGCGTGGCCGACAACTCGTAGGCGGCCGCCAGAGCGGCCGCCCCGCCGCCGAGGATCGCGATCCTGATCTTGTCCATCCCCGCCCGCTCCGCGCCCAATCGCCTCAGGTGGTCTTGTTTGGCTCGGCGCCGTGAAGAACAAGTCTGCCCACGTTTATCTGCAGGCGTTCCAGGTCAACGAATTCAAGGCGTCGGCGACCCGTCTTGATGATGTTCTGCGCGGTCAAGGCCCGCATCTCCCGGGTGACGGCTTCACGATGAGTGCCGATACGGTTGGCCAGTTCCGCGTGGGTCGGGGCGGGACTGATTTCCAGCCCAGTCGGCGACTTGGCGGCCATGCGCAAAAGCTCGCAGTGCAGGCGTGACTGGACATTGAGCGCGCTGAGTTCGAACACCCGATCGGTAAGGCTCCGGATTCGGGCGGTGAGCTGGCGCAGGAGCCAGAGCGCCGCCTCTGGAGAGGATTCGATGGCGGCCTTGAAGTCCGTTCGCGACATGACCACCAATCGCGAGTCGGTGAGCGCGATTATGCTGGCCGACCGGCTTTCCCCATCGATTCCCGACATTTCACCGAACATGTCGCTCTCGGCCAAATCCCGCAGGGAAATCTCCCGACCGGTGGCGGAATAGAGCAGAACCTGGAGACGGCCTTCAAGGACGAAAAAGGTGTCGGTGGAGGTGTCGCCCTTGCTGAGCAGCGCCTGACCCTTGCGGGCGCGGACCAGGCGCACGCGATCCAAGGCTTCGCGGCGGGCGGGAGGCGCCATGGAGCTGAACAGGCCCAAACGTTCAGCATCCGACATGCGTCAAGGCCCCCCCTCTGAAAAGGCTTTGAAACTAAACAACGTCCCGCCCCCCAGCGCAACCGAGGGGCGCCAAGGTTCCGTAACGGAGTGTGGTGTTAATCACGTTCCGGGGGTGCGGGATGTGACAGACGCGCGGGCGTCGAGGGCCGATAAGCCGCGCGGCTGGCCCAGCTTTGACCGGCATACATTGAGGAACACCCGATATGACCACGATGTGCCTGAAGCGCAGTGAACGAATCAGCCCGTTCGTTGTCTCTCTGGATGTCGAGTCGTCGGTCTACCTCCACAGCCTGGAGATCGAGCCTAATCCACGCGCGAGCACCCGCCTGTTGTCGCGCGAGAGGACGAGCGCGTCGGCGGTCTGGACCGACCTTATTTCATTCGACGCGGACACCCGGGAGGCCCGCATCGGCGTGAAATGGGTGACGACGGGCAGCGCGGCGCCTGGACGCCGCTACAAGGCCACGCTTTCGATTCTGGACGAGGCCGGTGTGTTGGCGCCGGCCAGGCCGGGCTACTCCAATCCCATCGTCATCAAGGGCCGGATCGGCCCCGCCGCCGACCCGACCGACGAACGGCGCGTCAATATCGTCATTGCCTGACCTGACCCTGATTGGCCCGTTCAGATCCCCAGTTTCAGCGCCTTCAGGCGGCGTTTGTTGACATGGGACTTGGGGGCGGGGCCAGTGTCGTCAGGCATCTCGCCCTTGAAGTAGTAGCGCTGCCAAGCTTCCTTGATGGCCCCAGGTTCGCGCTTGAAGAGCCTTGCGTTGAAGTCGTCACGCCGGGCGCGCCAAGCGTCGTACTGGTCCCGCAGCTCCATGTCCCGCTCAAGCGGCTTCTGCACCAGGTCAAAGGTCTCCAGCGGCTTGTCCTGGGCCAGGGTGATAAAACAGAACGGTTCGCCCTTGGCGAACTTGACCCGGCCGGGACGCGTGAAAATCCAGTTCATGGTGAAGGGAAATGGCAGCCAGTCGGTTTCGACCAGTCCGACGAGGGGCTGAATTCCGTCCTTGACGTGGTTGGGCGGTCCGCCGGCCCACATCGACCAACCTTCGGGGGTGCGGAACAGATAGCCCGGATGGAAGGTGATCACCCCGTGCGAGAAGTGGCTCTTGGCGAAGTCGCCGAACTCCGGGAACGGGTGATCCGGCGTGATCTTGATGTCTGACTGCGAAACGCCGCCGTTCCATTCGGCGGTGAAACCCACGGGACAGAGGATCTCCCAGCCGGTGGTGTTGGCCATGGTCATCGGCAGGCAGCGATAGGGATGGCGATCGGAAAACGCTTCCATCCACGCCCGTTGGGGTCGCCCCGGCACGATATCCGGCGGGCGGGTGGACATCGGGAAGCATTCCAGCTGCATGGCGTGAGGCTCGGAACAGAGTGGAGGTGACGGAACGCGTATCTAACCCGAGCGCGTGGGAGCGTCCAACGCTTGCCCCATCCTCCCCTCCCAAGGTGGCTCGCGACACTGTAAATCGATGCGCATGCACACCCAAGCCGATCTCTTCGCCTTCTTCGACGCCCATGGCGTGGACCATATCACCCTTGAGCATCCGGCCGTTTTCCGAGTCGATGAGGGCGCCGAGATCAAGCGGTGTCTTTCCGGGACCCACACCAAGAACCTGTTCCTGAAGGACGCCAAGGGTCAACTCTGGCTGATTTCCGCCGAACAGGATGCGCGGATCAATCTCAAGAGGCTGCCCGGCTTAATCGGCTCCGGGCGTCTCTCGTTCGGATCGGCCGCCCTGATGGAAGCGACCCTTGGCGTCACCCCGGGGTCGGTCACCGCCTTCGCCTTGATCAATGATCGAGATCGCCAGGTGCGTTTCGTGCTGG
>JANYFU010000417.1 GCA_025359665.1 Caulobacteraceae bacterium | reverse complement strand
AGCTGGTTCAGCACCCCCATGAATTCCGAGTGGTCGGTCACCGCGGTGAAGTCCAGCGGCTCGGACCTCTGTACGGTGTGGCCCATGTATGTGATCGGCTCGCCCCGGGCGAAGCGATAGGCCTCCTCGGGCGTGGTCTTGGTCCCCATCAGCGCATAGGCGTCGAACGACAGGGTGGTGTGCAGGTGGAGATCGCCGAAATAGGCTTGGCGATCGGGGGCGGAGTCGACCGGCGCCTGGGCCGCTGCGGCGCCGGGGGCCGGCGCATGGCGTCCCCGCAACCCCACGAGGCCGAGACCGCCCAAGGCCAGGGCGGTGGTCGCGAACAGGACGGCGATCTGTTTGGGCGTGGGTCGTTTCATGGTCGGCGTTCCTGCGTACGATTGAGGATGACGGGTCAGGCGAAGATCGGGGTCAGCCGCTCCCAGAGCCAAAAAGCGGCCAGCGAGCCGATGGCGTAGGGTGGGATGGCGCGGGCGAGGCCGGCCGCGACGCTGGGCAGCGCCCGTACCGCCCGCGCGGCGATCCAGGTCGCCACCCAGGCCGCGCCGACGAAGACCAGCTGTCCGGTCTCGACGCCCAGATTGAACAGGAACAGCGAAAGCGGAATCGCGTCCCTGGGCAGGCCGACATCGGCCAGGGCGCCGGCGAAAGCGAAGCCATGCAGAAGGCCAAAGGCGAAGGCGATCAGCCATGGATAGGACGAGGTCAGGCCTGGGCTCCCCTGACGCACACGCACCAGTTCGGCGGCGAGGAACAGGATGCTCATCGCCACCATCGCTTCCACCAGGGGCGGATCGACGTGCACGACGCCGAGCGCCGTGGCGGCCAATGTGATCGAATGGGCGACGGTGAAGGCGGTTATGGCGGTCAGTAATCGTCGGCGGAAACCCACCAGCAGCAGCAGGCCTAGGACGAAACAGAGATGGTCGAAGCCCGTCAGTATGTGCTCGATACCCAGTCGAAGATACGCCAGCGGCGCCAGCCCCGACCTGGTGGCGAAGTCCAGGATGACCCTGGGCCGATCCGGGCGCAGGATGGTCTCGAGTTTCTGGTCGTCGCCAACGTCCACGTGCACCAGAACGTCGGCGAGTGGGCCGCCAAGACCGTCGGCCAGGCCGTCGATGGTGATCGACTGGCCCCGTAAGGCCGTTGGGTTGGAGGAAGCGACATCCCAGGCGGCCAGCCTGTAGCCGTCCCTGAGTGACTGGCTCGTCGGCGGGCGGTCCAGCCAGCCGTTGGCAAGCCTGGGCGTCAGGCGCGCGGCCATCGGACCGACCGCGGGTTGTTTCCACAGCAGGTGGTAGTGCTCGGATGACGGCCGGGTGATCTCCAGATAGCCGGGCCTGACCTCGTGGCCGAGGGCGGCCTGTGCCCACAGGATCGTCGCGATCGTAAGGATCAGCCGGCCTATCACCGCCCCGCGCCCCGGTCGGCGCGCACGACGGTATACCGGCGTTCGAGGTCGTTCTGGGCGCGCCGGTCAGCCTCGGCGGCGGCGTCGGTCAGATAGTCCGATCGAACGCGATCGGCCACCGTGTCGAACGGGGGCAGGGTCGATGGTGCGCGGCTTTCCACCCGAACCAGATGCCAACCGAACCCGGACTGATAGGGGCCCGACCATTGGCCGACCGGGGCCGAAAACACCGCGGAGGCCATCGGTGAGCGACCGAATAGACGCGCCGCGTCAGTCGGGCTGAGGTTTGCATAGTCATAGCGGTCAGCGAACGCGTCGCCGCGCTCGGGCCCTCTGGCGACCCGGGGCGAGAGGGTGTTCATGACCGTGGTTGCCGATGCCCGCGCCAACGCGTCGCCCCGGCCATCGGGACTGAAGAAGATGTGGCTGAAGGTGACCCTCTCGGCCGAGCGGTAAGCGGTCGCGTGGCTTTGGAAATAGGCCCGAAGATCCGCCTCGGCCGGCGCGGGTGGCGTGGCCAGGCCCTGGCTCAGGAACTGCATCTTTTGCACGACGCGGCGGCGGATGATCTCGTCGTCGCGGTCAAGGCCCCGCGACACGCCCTCGCGGTACAGCACCTCCTCCTCAATCCACTTGCGGACCAGGAATTCGCGCATGGCCGCCGACAGCGGCGATCCGTTCTGCAGCCGCCAAGTCTGGTCGATCAGCGCGACCTGGGCGGCGCCGACCACGATACGGTGGTGGTCGGTGGCGTCGGCATGAACCCGCGCCGCCAGGAACAGCAAGCCCCCCGCCACCGCGAAGTGCAGCAAAGGCTCGCGCCCAAGGCGCCGAAGCAGTCCGGACCGGCTTGGACTCTGGGTCCGGGCCTTGGCATGCCCCGAAGGACCGACACCCAAGAAGATATGATCGGCCATGACGTCCCGCCTTCGCCGGATGGCCTAACCGACCGAACTTGACGAGGCAGCACAGCATTCCTACGCCAGAGTTTAGATTCTCGGGACCCTCGGGCGACCCGGAACGAAGGAGGAGCGGCGACGTGATCGAGGTGTTTTTCGACTGTTCCAGCCCCTGGACCTACCTGGCCTTCCACAATCTCCAGCCCCTGGCGGAAGAGCTCGGCGAAATCATCGAATGGCGGCCGATCCTGGTGGGTGGCGTGTTCAACACGGTGAACCCCAGCGTCTATGCGAACCGCGAACACCCCGTGCCGGCCAAGGCGGCGTATATGCTCAAGGATCTCCAGGATTGGGCGCGGGAGGCGGGACTGACCATCAAGATGCCGCCCACGGTCTTCCCGGTGAACAGCGTCAAGGCGATGCGCGCCTGCATTGTGCTGGCGCCGGAGGGTAAGCTCGTCCCCTTCGGCCGGTCGGCCTTCGAGGCCTATTGGGGCCGGGACGAGGACATTTCCCAGGACGAGGTGCTGGAGGGGGTGTGCCGCGCCGCCGACGTTGATCCGGCCTGGGTGTTCGCGAGGATCGCCGAACCGGACATCAAGCTGGCTCTGAAGGCCAATACCGATGAGGTCATGGCCCGAGGTGGGTTCGGCTCTCCGACTATTTTTGTCGGCCGAACGGATATGTTCTTCGGCAACGACCGCCTGCCGCTGGTGCGAGCCGCCGTAATTCGCTCGCGGGGCGCTGTGACCGGGAATAGATGATCCGATATGCGCCGACTGGCCTATTATCAATAAGCCGCGCTTTGCCTGGACGGCGCGGATGTGTTAACAATACGACAATCGGAGAGGGCCTCATGAAGCTTTTGGTATCAGCATCTGTTTTGAGCGTTCTGGCGCTCGCCGGACCTGCTCTGGCCGTCACTCCGCTGGCGCATCCAGGTCACGGCTATGCGACTGAAGTCCAACGTGTCGCCATGGTCCGGGCCGATGAGCCCGCCAAGGGCGGACCCTGTGAGAACGGCGAGGAACGCGATGACTCGGGCGCCTGCCCCACCATCGACGATAGCACCTCGACGCGCGGCTTCACCCTGTTTTCCGGTTCGGCGGCGAAGCCGCAGGGCGCGGCCGTCAAAGCGCCGACGCCGACACCGATGGCCACCGCCGCCCGCGAGGTCAGGCCCGCCCAAGCCACGGAAACCCTGCGCTGCGGGGCGCTCTGCGATCTCAAGGTAAGCTTCAAGACCGGCTCGACCGAACTCACCGCGGAGGGCGAGGCCAAGCTGATGCAGTTCGCAGCCGGGCTTCGAGATCCGGGTCAGGCTCGCAGGCGCTATGAGATCGGCGGGCACACCGACGCGTCGGGATCGGCTGAGAAGAACAGGTCTCTTTCCCAGGCTCGCGCCGAAACCGTGAAGGCCTTCTTGACCTCGCATGGCGTTCCCGCGGCCCGTCTGGAAGCCAAGGGCTACGGCGCCGAGGGGCTTGCCCTGCCGAATATGCCCAATGATCCTCGTAACCGGCGCATAGAGGCGCGCTTGCTCAACTAGGCGTGTCTTAGTTGGCTTCAGACCCGTGGGCCTGGGGGCTCGGAGACACGCGCGGGTATAGGTGACGCCAAACCGGGGGTAGGTATGATTGAAAGTCGGGCTTGGCGCGCCGGTTGGGCAGGGCTTACCGCCGTGGGTCTAGTGCTCGCGGCTGGCGGCGCGTTCGCACAGGTTGCGCCGGTATTGCCGCCACCCCCGGTAATGCCGCCACCAAAGGATCCGCCAGGCGGGCACGACATCAATGGACAGTCTCGCGAGCAGGTGAATCCGAGCGGCCAGGTAGAGGCCGCGCGCCATCAACGTCCCAATGACGTGTTTTCCGGACCGGCGAAGGAGGTCTGTCAACTTTCCGACGACCCAAGCCTGGGGTTCGACTTTCACCAGGGGAAGATCGAGGACAACGCCAAGGTGTTGTCGGAACACGACAAGCAGACCGCCTGGGCGGACGCTCTGGGCAAACGCATCACCCCTCGGGAACTCTGCGATATCCGCGACCGGCTGGCCCTGCGCCTGTTCCGCAGGGGCGTTCTGGCCAGGGTGATCATTCCACCGCAGACCATAACCGACGGGTCGGTGACATTCCGCGTCATCGCGGCGAAAATCGTTTCGGTGCGGTACGAGGGCGAGGGGATTGGTCCCGCCCAGGCCAAAGTCGAGGCCTTCCTCAACCATCTGCGGCACAGCGACACCTTTCAACTGGATCAGGCCCAGCGATGGCTGCTTCTGGTCAATGATATCCCTGGCATTCAGGCCCAGGCGAAAATCGTCCACTCCACCGCGCCCGGCGCCCCCGCCGAGGGGTTGGATCTGGTCGTCACCTTGCGCAAGACCACCTTGGGCGAGGTGGCCGAAATCTCGAACACCAATTCCAAGATTCTAGGACCCTGGAGCGGTATCGCGCGGGTCGATTTCAACAGCCTCACGCCTCTGGGCGAACGCACCTCGCTGATCGCCTATACGACCCTTGGCAACAACCGCCAGCAGGTGGCCCAGCTCATGGAGTCTGCCCGGATCGGCGATAGCGGCCTGTTCGCCCAGGCGTCTTTCGCCTACGGCCATTCCAGTCCCGGCGATACGCTCAAGCAACTGAAGCTCGACGGTTCCTCCTTCTCCGGAACCTTTGAACTGGACTATCCGCTCATTCGTTTACAGCGGCAGACCGTGGTCGTCTCGTCGGGCATGGATTTCATCAACCAGTCCACGGTCTTTCCAGGCGGCCAGCCGCTGGCCGACGACACCCTGCGGGTCGCTTGGGTCCGGACCGACGCCAGCGCGGCCGCTATCGACCGGCAGGCCGGCAACGATCTGTTTACCGCCGAGGCCGACATGTCGGTAGAGGGGCGAAAGGGTCTGGAGGTGCTCGGCGCCAGCCAGGCCGGAGCCCAGTCGCTGTCCCGGACCCAGGGCCGGGCGGACGCCTGGGTCGTGCGTGGCGAGGCTCACGCCCTGCTGCGGGTCGAGCCCCTGGACGGGAAATTCTTCCCTTTTACTCTCAGCGGCCATTTCATGGGCCAGTGGGCCGACAGGCCCCTGCTCGCCTATGAGGAACAGGCGATCGGCAACCTGACCATCGGGCGCGGCTATGATCCGAACGCCGCCTCCGGAGACCGGGTCGCGGCGGGAGAGTTCAAGATCGAGGTGGGTCCCGTAACCTTCGTCAAGCGACTTAAGGTCACGCCCTATGCCTTCTATGACGTGGCCAAGGTGACCAATCTGGATCCGGGCTCCCAGGACGTCACCCTGCGATCGGTGGGCGGCGGCCTGGAATTCCGCCTGCCTTACGACGCGAAGGGCGATAGCATCCGGGTGGACTTCGGCTACGCCCGGCCCCTCGACAAGACTTTCGCGGGCGAGATGTCGAAACCGCCCGGGCGCTGGCTTCTCCAGGTCATTGTCACGCATTGATCGTGCTATGTTCGCGATGAGGGATAGACCCATGACGATCGACAGCGCCGCCAGACCCACCGCCCGGTCCCGTTCAGGACTCCGCGTCTTCTTGCTGGGCGGCTCGGCGCTGGCGATGCTGACGTCTGGCGCCGTTTCAGCCGCTGGTCTTCCCACTCAGCTGGCCACGGACCTCTCGAAGGTTGGCGCTGGATCGATCAACACACAGGTTCTGAACGCAGGCGTGGCGACCGCGGGCACGGCCGCCTACACGACCACGAGCGCCGCCGGTCTTACCGCCAACGTGGCCCTGACGGCCCCGAGGACCCTGATCGACTGGACCAGCTTTGATGTCACGTCCGGCAATACGGTCAATTTCAATTTCGCGGGTTCCGCCGCCGACGTAGTGCTCAACCGGGTCAAGGGCGGCGCGATCACCGTCGAGACCGGGGGCGCCGTCAACGGCGTGTTCAACGGCAAGACCGGCGGCAATATCTGGTTTCTGGCCGATGGCGGCGTGTTCATCCATGGAACCGTGACCGCGTCGGGCGTTCTGGCCACCCGTAACACCGCTGTCGCCGACCTCAATCTGTTGTCGGACAACATCGCCACCCTGAAAACCGAACTTTCCGCCGCTTCCAGCCTGATCGATATGTCGGGAGTCGTGGTCGCGTCGGGGGCCGCGATCGACCTCAACGGCAATATCGTGCTCAGTGGTGACATCGACACCGGCGCGGCGGGCGCGGTCAATCTGACATCGACCGGTTCGATCAGTCAGACCGCCGGGGTGATCACGGCGACAAGTCTGACCGGCTCGTCCGTCGGCGGCGCGTCCCTGACCGA
>JANYFU010000544.1 GCA_025359665.1 Caulobacteraceae bacterium | reverse complement strand
GCGACCAGGTGGATGCGGGCGCGTGTCGCGTCGTTGTGCACGCTGTGCAGGCTCCAGGTGTCGAACACCCAGCATTCCCCCGCCGCCATGTTCACCTCTTCACCGCCGCAGCGGAAGCGCACGGTGGGCTGGGTGACGATCGGCACATGCACCCGCATGTGATCTCGCCAGTAGTAGTCGGTGTCGACATGAGGGGTGACCTCGGCGGCGCCCGACAGCCGCATCAGCCGCGAGCGGCCCCAGGTGGCGCCCAGCGAGTCCAACACCTGCATCAGATAAGGACAGGCGAGGAGGTGCGGCGTCGGACCCATCGCCCCGTCGCGGGCGTCGCTAAGCGGGTCGCCGTTGGTGGTGATCAGCGCCAGGGCGTCGTTGCCGGGATAGCCCTGCGGGTGGGGCCGCCAGGCGCCGGGTTCGATGGCCGCGACTTCCTTAGCGAGACGCTCGGCGTCGAACAGGATGGGCAACTGCAGGAACCGAACCCTAAGCTTCATTGATACGCCTCTACCGCTCCGCCCTTGATCGCTCCGGGCGCGCACTGCCAATAGAGTGAACGGATGTCGGTTTTGTGGAGAGAACAGTGGTGGCGGCAGGGAGTCCAGCGTCGGCCGGTGCGCTGAACGCCGCCGTCGAGCACGCTTCGGCGCTTCTGGGTCCTGACCCCTCGGCGGCCAGAGCCGAAGCAGCCGCGATTCTGAAGGTGGCTCCCGGAGACCCGCGCGCGCGATTGATTCTCGCTTCGGCCCATCGACGGTTGGGCGATCCGGCAGCAGCCCTGGGCATTCTCGTTCCCCTGGCCAGAGCCTATCCTCGGGCGGCTCACACGCAATATGAACTGGGCGCCTCGCGCGCCGCGCGCGGCCAGACCGCCGCCGCGATCGAAGCCTTGCGCCAGGCGGTCTCGCTGAATCGCGACTTGGCGGAGGCCTGGAGGGCTCTGGGCGACCAGCTGTTCGCCGACGGCGATGGACCTGGCGCCGAACGCGCCTTCGCCGAACACCAGCGCGCCACCATCCGTGACCCCGCCCTGAAGGACGCCGCCGAGGATTTGGCGGCGGGTCGACTGTCGCCGGCCGAGGATCGTTTGCGGACGCACCTGCGGGCTCGCCCCAACGACGTTACGGCTCTACGGCTGATGGCCGATGTCCTGGCGCGGCTGGAACGCCACGGCGACGCCGAGACGCTTCTGGCCCACGCCCTGGCGCTTGATCCCGCCCATGACGGCGCGCGCTTTGCCTATGCCACCGCGCTGTTTCATCAGCAGAAGGCGGCCGAGGCGCTGCCGCATGTGGAGCGCCTGCTGGCTTTGGAGCCTGAAAGTGTCGCCTATCGAAATCTGCTGGCTGCCTGCCTGTCCCTGACCGGGGATTTCAACCGGGTGATCGAGACCAATGACAGTCTGCTGGCCCAGTTTCCCAAACAGGCGGCGATCTGGCTGAACCAGGGACATGCGCTGCGGGCCGTCGGCCGTCGCCAGGATGCGGTGATGGCCTACCGGCGCGCCCTCGATCTCGCCCCCAACCTCGGCGACGCCTATTGGAGCCTGGCCAACCTGAAAGTCGAACCTCTGTCGCCGCGAGACGAGGCGACGATCGAGACTCAGCTGAGGCGCGCCGATCTTGCGCCGATGGATCGGCTTCACCTGCGCTACGCACTGGGCAAGGCGCTGGAGGATCGGGGCGCCCATCAAGGCGCATTCGAGAACTATGCCGCCGCAGCCGGCCTGCGCCGTCAGAGCCTAGCCTACGATCCCGATGAATTGACCGATTTCGTGGCCCGTTCGAAGGCGCGGTTCACCAGCTCGTTCTTCGCCGACAGACAAGGCGCTGGATCGCCGGCCAAGGACCCGATCTTCGTCGTCGGACTGCCGAGGTCCGGTTCGACGCTGATCGAGCAGATTCTGGCGAGTCATTCGGCGGTGGAAGGCACGATGGAGCTTTCCGACATCGGCATCATGGCGGGCGGGCTCCGCGGGGTTGGCGGCGGCGTTTACCCTGAAATCCTGACCGCCCTGGATTCGGCGGCGCTGGCATCGCTCGGGGAGGTATTTCTCGATCGCACCAGGATCCAGCGTCGCCTGGGCCGCCGGCATTTCATCGACAAAATGCCCAATAATTTCCGTCATACAGGTTTCATTCACCTGATCCTGCCTAACGCCCGGATCATCGATGCCCGCCGCCACCCGCTGGGAGCGTGCTTTTCCGCCTTCAAGCAGCACTTCGCCCAGGGACAGGCGTTCTCCTATGATCTGGGCGACTTGGGCCGCTACTACCGCGACTATGTGGAGCTGATGGTGCATTTCGACGCGGTGCTTCCGGGCCGCGTGCATCGGGTGATCTATGAGGATTTGGTCGAGAACACTGAAGCCGAAATCCGCCGCCTGCTGGATCACTGCGGCCTGCCGTTCGAGGCCGGCTGCCTGAACTTCCATCAAAACGACCGCGCGGTCCGCACCGTCAGCTCCGAACAGGTTCGCCGCCCGATCTTTCGCGAAGGCCTCGACCAGTGGCGTTCCTATGAACCGTGGCTCGGCCCGCTGAAACACGCCCTGGGCTCCGCGCTCGAAGATTGGCGTACCGGGTGATGCCCGGGTTGACAGCCTATCGCGCCACCTGATCAATCAGCCGCGTGGCGCGCCGAGGGGGCGCGGTCCGCCGAACCCTTCCGGGAGTTACCCATGACAAACCGCAGCTTTCTGATCCTCGCGAGCCTTGCCGCCGCCGCGAGCCTGGCCGGATCGGCGTATGCCGCGCCCGAAATCGTTCGCGCCGGGGCGGGCGCCTTTCCCATTTCCAACGTTGTCGTGGTCAAGGGCGTGGGCGGCGTCGATATCGCCTACGCCAGCGGCGTCCCCGGCGCGGCCGCGGCCGGCGACACCAAGGCTCAGACGGTCGATTCCCTGACCAAACTGGCCGCTAATCTGAAGGCCCAGGGTTTTGGCCTCGGCGATGTGGTGATGATGCGGGTGTTTCTGGTGGGCGATCCGGCCATGGGCGGCAAGATGGACTTCGCCGGTATGATGGGAGGCTATACGCAATTCTTCGGCACGGCCGACCAACCCAACAAGCCGGCCCGCACCACGGTGCAGATTTCCGGTCTGGCGTCGCCTGGCTCCCTGGTGGAAATCGAAGCCCAGGCGGTGCGACTGCATCCGTGACGCTGAACCACCGGTTCGCGGTTGAGGCGGATCTGCCAGCGCTGAAGGCGCTGATGAAGCTGGCCATCGACACCCTGCAAGCGGGGTTCCTCGATCCCGCCCAGATCGCCGCCAGCCACGCCGTAATGGGTCTCGATACGCAGCTGGTGGCCGATCGCACCTATTCCTGGTGGAAGATGGTGGTGTCCTGGCCGGTTGCGGAGGCTGGAGCCGGCGCGCCACGCTCTATGGCGGCGACCACAGTGCGGCCTTGCGTGATGAAGTCCCGCTCGACCCGGCCCGGGACGCCGCTCGGGTGCGCGCCATGTACACGCACCCGAAGTTCGCGCGCCGGGGCGTGGGCCGCCTGATCCTGCGGCTCTGCGAAGCGGCGGCGGCGGTCGAGGGATTTACCCGCGTCCAGCTGATGGCCACCCTATCGGGCGAACCTCTTTACAAGGCGTGTGGCTACCGGGAGATCGAACGCACCACCGCCGCGCCGGTCGGCGGCGTGGTGGTGCCACTGATCCTGATGGGTAAAGCGGTTAGTGGATCGAGTGGTTGATGCCAGCCTCCGGTGGCCGGACGCGAAGAACGCCGCTCGCCAGGGCTCCGGGGCAGGCCAAAAGGCCGTCGGTGGGCCGCACGATCGCCTGGTCACCGTCCCAGACGCCGGCGGATTCAAGTCCATGCAACACGATCCCGTGTTCCTGGCCGCGTAGGTCGTCTGGACTGATCAGCCGCATGTACCAGTCCTCGAACGACCGCTTGGGAATCGACCTATCCAGCAACGTAACGATCTGGGTGTGGCGGCAATCCTCGGCGATTTCATCATAGAGATCTGTGACAACCACTTGTTCACCCTCGAGAATCTGAATGAAGACGTTGCGCCAGAAGAACAGAATTCCGGTGACTCCCAAGGCTTCGTTTCGAGCCTGGGCATGTATCGCCAGAGAGAGGAGTTCGCCGCGCGAAATATCGCCACTTACACGGCTAAAATAGGCCATCGTCCACAATCGATCTATCTTGACCTCACGCCAGTTGGAGCGGTTGGTCTCGCCGCTCCCGAAACTAACAAGCGATTGTGATTTCTTGATCATGATCAAGGCGCCTTGACGATATCAAAACTGATGGATTTCCCCCTATCGGCCTTAGGTCGGGTTGCACCACTCGTATGTGGCAAATGTCACATTCGGATCTGCCTAAGCGTCTCTGAGACACTTTGCCGCTCGGTCGTCTGACCCAATTTAATGTTCAAGTCTTTTAAGCCTTGTGAGTGAGCATCTGATACCGTCGCGAAATTGCAAGCGGCGAGCACTCTAAGAAAATGCTCGCTAACTGTTCAAATTACTGAATAATTTTGTTCAACATAAGTTTTTATCTATATCAAGTTTCATTTTTTTGGGGTGAATATGTCACACTTGGCCGCGATGGCGCCAATCATCGGTCACATCCGATTGTGGCGTTTCCGCCCTGGTCCGGCGCGATGAAATATGGATTCTAACATCGGGCTCGTTTCAACAGGTCCAGCCCAATCCTCAGGACGCCCCATGCCGATACTCGTTACCGGCAGCGCCGGGTTCATCGGCCTGGACGGAATGACGCCCTACTGGGATGTGGGACTGAAGCACGACCATCAGAAAATCCTCAACGCCGCCGCTGGCGTCGCCCGTGGCGGTGTTGATGACGAGAGGCGGGGGCTTAGCGACGTTGACTATAGTAGTCGGAGTCGTTGTCGCGCCGGTCGTCATAGCTACCATGGCTCTGGCCATAACCGTAGCCTTGCCCCGCGCCATAGTAGCCCTGCCGCTCATGGCCGCGATCGTGGATGGCGTGTATCCGCTCGTGAAGGCGTTCGAGCTGGGCCTGCGCTTCGCCCGAGTTGTAGCCGCCCTGACGCTGTTCCCAATAGGCGCGGGCCTGGATTGACCTAAGCTCGCGAGAGAAGCGCCAGGCCTGCTGGCGGCTGAGGGAACCATCGTTCAGGCCATGTTGGATGCCTTGCCAGATGTGCCGGTACTCCTGGTTGAACTCGGCGTAGCTACCGCCGCCGTTGTTCCAATCGTTGTGCGCCCCGCCACCCTGGCTATATCGATAGTCTTCGTTCTCGTGAGCTTGCGCTAGGGAAGGCAGGGCGGCGGCCAGGGTAGAACTGGCCAGCAGGGCGATCAGCAGCGTTTTCATTGGGGGTCTCCTGGATGGCCCCCGTTCTGGAGACCGTGATCCTCAAGGACCACAGCCGCTCTGATCCATCCCTGAATGGCGCGTTTATCTCCGGTTCACCCGACGTCGTCCCCCGATGTCGCCCCTCCAAATTCGCGAATGTTGCCGCCAGCGTCATTCAGGGCGATAGCTGCCGCCCATTTTCCAGGACGCCCCATGCGGATCCTCGTCACCGGCAGCGCCGGGTTCATCGGCTTTCATCTGGCGCGCCGGCTGTTGGCCCAGGGCCATCAGGTCATCGGCCTGGACGGGATGACGCCCTACTACGATGTGGGGCTGAAGCGCGACCGTCACGAAATCCTGAAGACCGCCCCCGGTTTCATCGAGACGGTCCAGATGCTCGAGGACGCCGAAGCCCTCAACGCCTTGTGTGAGCGCCATCGTCCGGAGATGATCGTCCACCTCGCGGCCCAGGCGGGGGTCCGCTATAGCCTCGAGGCTCCGCGCTCCTACATCGACGCGAACCTGACCGGCACATTCAATATCATGGAGGCGGCGCGGCTTGGCCAGGTTGGCCATCTGATGGTCGCCTCCACCAGCTCGGTCTATGGCGCCAACCGCAAGACGCCGTTCGTGGAAACCGACCGCGCCGACGAACCCATGACCATCTACGCGGCCACCAAAAAGGGCGCCGAGCTGCTGACCCACACCTACAGCCACCTGTGGAAGATCCCGACCACAGTGGTCCGATTCTTCACGGTCTACGGCCCGTGGGGCCGGCCCGATATGGCCCTGTTCAAGTTTGTGGAGGCTATCGTCGAGGGACGGCCGATCGACGTCTACAACCACGGCGAGATGAGCCGTGACTTCACGTATGTATCCGATCTGGTGATGGCCATCGATCTGCTGTCCCGCCGCCCGCCGGTCGAGGGCGCCCCCGTGGCGTACGACTCTCTCAGTCTCGTGGCGCCCTGGCGGGTGGTCAATATCGGCGCCGGCGCGCCGTTTCGCCTGATAGACTTCATCACCGAGATCGAACGTTGCCTGGGCCGGACCGCCGAGCGCAACTATCTGCCGATGCAGGCCGGAGATGTGCCCGCCACTTTTGCCGACGTCTCCCTGCTAAACGCCCTGACCGGCTACACCCCCCACACGCCGTTGGCCGTGGGTGTGCGGGCCTTCTGCGACTGGTATGATGACTATCACGCTCCGCGCGCGGCGGCCTTGGGGCCGCTGCATGGCGATCTCTAGAATGGGTCCGCTGGCCTGGTTGAAGCGCCATCCGTTCATCCATTTCGGCCCCGGGCTGATCACCGGCGTCGCCGACGACGATCCCAGCGGCATCGCCACCTATTCCCAGGCCGGCGCCCAGTTCGGGCTCAACATGCTGTGGACCATGCCGCTGGCCTATCCACTGATGTCGGCGGTTCAATCGCTGTGCGCGCGGATCGGCCGGGTCACCGGCCAGGGCTTGGCGGCCAACATCAAGGCGGCCTTTCCACCCGTGGTCCTTAAGATCGTGGTGGTCCTGCTTTTGGTGGCCAATACCTTGAACATCGCCGCCGACCTGGCCGCCATGGGCGAGGCGGGCGAACTGGTCAGTGGCGTCAACCGCCATCTGATGACCGTGATCGTCGCCTTGATCACCCTGGGGCTGCAGGTGTTCGTGCCCTATCACCGCTATGTGGCGATCCTCAAATGGCTCTGCCTGTCGCTGCTGGCCTATGCCGCGGTGCTGTTCACCGTCCATGTGCCCTGGGGCCAAGTGGCCCTGCGCACCGTCTGGCCTAAATTTACCCCCAACGCCGCCGCCGCGGCCGTGGTGGTCGGTGTCTTCGGCACCACCATCAGCCCGTATCTGTTCTTCTGGCAGGCGTCGGAAGAGGTGGAGGATATGGGGCGCAATCCAGGCGCCGCCGCCCTGATCCGACATCCCGCCGCGGCCACGGCTGAACTGACCCGCATCAAATGGGACACCTGGAGCGGCATGTTTTATTCCGATATCACCGCTTTTTTCATCATGCTGGCGACCGCCGTCACCCTGAACCTCGCGGGTGTCACGGACATTCAGACCGCGGCCCAGGCCGCCAGCGCCCTTCGGCCCGTGGCCGGTGACTTCGCCTTTCTGCTCTTTACACTGGGCATCCTGGGGGTGGGTCTTATTGGTGTGCCAGTGCTGGCGGGGTCGGGGGCCTACGCCCTATCCGAGGCCATGGGCTGGCCGTCCGGGCTGGAGAAGAAGCCGCGCGAGGCCAAGGGGTTCTACGGCGTCATCGCCGTCAGCGTGCTGCTGGGTCTGGTTATCCAGTATTCGCCGATCAACCCGATGAAAGCCCTGTTCTGGAGCGCCGTGATCAACGGCGTGGTCGCCGTGCCGCTGATCGTGGTCATCCTGCTGCTGTCGGCGAAAAAGAGTGTGATGGGCGCCTACACGGCCAGCCGATCCCTGATGGTGCTGGGCTGGATCACGGTGGCGGTGATGGCCGCGGCGGCGGCTCGTATGTTGATTCCCGGTTAGAGCCGGGCCGCATCAACTATGGTCGACGCTCTGTCCGCCGCAAGCTAGGGTGATCCCATGGATGAGTTCGCTCCGGGTGGGTGATTGTGGTCGGTGAGGAAGCCTTGTCCGATGTCGCGGTCGTCCAACCCGCCGCGCCGCGTTCGCCGCTGCGACGGTTCCTGTTCGCGTTCGCGATCCTCTCGCTGCTCTGTCTGTTCAGCGCGCCGCTTTATGTGAATATGGTCGACTCCACGGCGCCGGTCCCGAACCAGGGCGCGGTCTCCTATGTCGGCTGGAAGTCGTGGAGCCGCCCGGTGTCCCTGGCCGGCGGCTGGCGCCTGGTCTGGCGCGCCCCAGCGCCGCCGGGAGGCGTCAAGGCGGGCGATTCGGTGGTGGCGCGCGTCCCGGGAGTTTGGGAAGGCCTGCGGACACAGACGGGCGGCCAGGCGGTGCTGCCGAAATTCGGCCTCGCCACCTATCAACTGACCCTGCATGGCGTGCCGCCCGGCCGCTACACTCTGTTCGTTCCAACCCTCACCCACGCCAGCCGCGTGTGGGTGAACGGCCGCGTCGCCGGCCAGATGGGACAGGTGGGCGAAAGCGCCCGGACCACGCGCTATGTGTCGCGGGCTCAGCCGATTTCCATTGAGGCGGACGGCTCGGATCTACACCTCGCCATCGAGGTGGCGGCTTTCCTGCACAACAGCGACGGCATCGATTCCGCGCCGGTGCTGGGCCTTGCCGAAGTCATGGAAGGCGAGCTGACCAAGGGCATCGCCCAGCAACTGTTCTTCATCGTCACGCTGATCATCTTGTTCTTCTACGGCGCGATCGTGTTCGCCTTCCGGTCGAAGGACCACGCATCGCTGTGCTTCGCGCTGTCGTGCATTCTGTTGGTGCCGACGTCGATGGTCATCGGCCATGACGATCTTCTGACCCTGCTCTATCCGGCCTTGTCCTATCGCGGCCACATGGCGGTCGAGTACCTGACCTGCATCGCCGCCTTCATGTTCCTGGTGGCTTACCCGACCTTGCTGTTCCCGAGGGAGAGTTCGCGGCGGGCGTTCTGGATCTTCGAGGCGCTGTTCAGCATCGGCCTGCTGGTGGTCGGCTACGTCATCGCCATTGGCGATACGGTGCTGGCGTCGAATCTCGACCGCTTTCCGATGTTTCTGGCCGCGATCGAGCTGCTCTACATCATCGGCGTGGTGCTTCTGGCCACCCTTCGCGGCCGCGACGGCGCGGCCGTTTTCCTGCTGGGTGTCAGCGTGTTCGCCGCGTCGATCTTCGAGGCGATTATCGCCCAGTATGACATCGTGCCCCGGGACAAGCTGATCGGCTACGACTATGCGGCGATGGGTCTGCTGGTGTTCGCGGTCTCCCACATCATCATCCTGGCCGAGCGCTGGTCCCTGGCCATGGGGGCTACCGAAGCCATGGCGGTTGATCTCCAGCGTCTGATGGAGGTCAGCGCTTCGATCACTTCGGAGGTTCGTCTCGACGCCCTGCTGAAGAAGGTGATCGAGGCGACCAGCAAGTTCCTGCAGGCCGACCGCAGCACCCTGTTCCTGCACGATCCCAAGGCCGATCAGCTATGGTCGATGGTGGCCGAGGGCATCGAGACGCGCGAGATCCGCATGCCCTCCGACACCGGCATCGCCGGCGCCAGCTTCAGTTCCGGCCAGGAGAGCATCGTCAACGAGCCCTATGCCGATCCGAGGTTCAACCGGGGCGTGGACGAGGCCACCGGCTATCGCACCAAGGGCATTCTGACACTGCCGATCCTGACCCGCGATGGCCGGCGTTTGGGGGTGATGCAGGCGCTGAACCGTCGCGACGGTCATCCGTTCGAGCCCGCCGATGTGCAGCGGATGAAGGCTTTCGCCGCCCATGCCGCGGTGGCGATCGACAACGCCTCGCTGTTCTCCGACATCGTCGCGGCGCGCAACTACAACGACAGCATCCTGGCCTCGATGTCCGGTGGGGTGATCACTCTCAACGCCGACGGCCGGATCGAGACCATCAACGCCGCCGCCGCCGCGATTCTCGATGTCGATCCCGATCGCATCCGAGGCCTGTCGGCGGGCGAGGCCCTGTCCGAGGCCAACGCCTGGCTGACGACCGAGTTCGACGCCGTGCGCGCCGACAAACAGGCCCGCGCCATGCTGGATGTCGAGGTCCATATCAGCGGCGACCGGGTTATTTCGGTGAACCTGTCGATCGTGCCTCTGCTCAACGACCAGGTATCGGCCGGACTGCTGGTGCTGTTCGAGGACATCAGCCAGGAAAAGCGCCTGAAGGGGGTCATGCGGCGGTTCATGACCCAGCGGGTCGTCGACCAGGTTCTCGGGCGCGAGGACGAGCTGCAGTTCGGCTCGGCCTGCGTGGCCAGCGTGCTGTTCGCCGACATCCGCGGCTTCACCTCGATGGCCGAGAGCCTCAAGGCCCGCGAGACGGTCGACATGCTCAACGAGGTGTTCACCGATCTGGTCGAGGCCGTGTCGTCCAATGACGGAGTGGTGGATAAGTTCATCGGCGACGCTGTGATGGCGGTGTTCGGGGCGCCGATTTCAAGCGGCCGCGACCCGCAGAACGCCGTGGAAAGCGCCAACGCCATGATGCGCCTGTTGGCCGCGCTCAATCAACGGCGTGAAGCCCGCGGCGATCCGCCCCTGCGGCTGGGTATCGGCGTGGCCACCGGCGAGCTGATCGCCGGCGCCATCGGCTCTCCCAAGCGCATGGACTATACAGTGATCGGCGACAGCGTGAATCTGGCCTCCCGGGTCCAGGATCTGACCAAGA
>JANYFU010000537.1 GCA_025359665.1 Caulobacteraceae bacterium | reverse complement strand
AAGGATCGCCGTTCCCCCGGTAATCAGTTCAAGAACGTTGACCCCCGTGCCGCCGACCAGTTTCACGCCAGCGTTCGCCGCGGTGGTCATGACGGTGACGCTGGCCGCCAGGGCATTGATCGTATCGGAGGCCACCACGTCGGTGAAGAGATCGGCCTTGTTGTTCTTGTCGTTGATGGTGATCCCGCCGATCGAACTGAGGCCGAACGTATAGGCGCTGCTTGAAGCGGTCAGATTGATAACAATTGGACCCTGATCGCCCGGATTCAGGGCGCCGGTCCCGCCGCCCGTGACAGTCAGGGTCATGGGACCCGCGCCGGCTCTCAACAGAGCGCCAACGTTCGTCATTTTGGTATTGATGGTAGCGGGGCCAACTCCGCCGATGATCGACTCGTTGGCGCCGCCGAGATTGACGATATCGACGCCGCCACCAAGATTGATCCTGGCGTTGTCGTCCGCGCCCGTGATGGTGACGCCGGACGCTAAACCGGCGACGGCTGG
Organism: Caulobacteraceae bacterium; assembly: GCA_025359665.1. GTDB lineage: Bacteria > Pseudomonadota > Alphaproteobacteria > Caulobacterales > Caulobacteraceae > Acaudatibacter. The sequence goes on along the minus strand of JANYFU010000537.1, from coordinate 2,539 downwards.
CGAAGCTGGCCCGACATTGACCACCCCGTTGAAACCGCCACCCAGGACCAGCAGAGTTTTTTTCGCCGCCAGCGCGCCGGTGGCGGCCTGGGCCTCGTTCACCGTAACGACCTCAATGTTGGACAAGGTCCTGGGGGTGGCGAGATTGAAGGTTCCCACGCCGGTAAGGCTCAATGTGTCGGCGCCGTCGCCCCCATCGACAACGTCATTGGCTCCCAGCGTACTCGCGGAGGCGACGATCGTGTCGGGGCCGCGACCGGCATGGATGGTGTCCGTGCCCGTGGTCAGCGTGTAGGTTCGTCCGGCCTGGATGACCGTGAGGCCAACCGTGGCCGCGATGCTTGGGGCGGAGGTGGATGCTCCCTCGGTGTTGACCGCGGTCACCGAAAGGCTGGCGTCGGTCGCGCCGGCGATCAGGCTCAGACCCGCGAGTTGGCTTTCGGTTAGAATGATCTGGCGGTTGACGACGGTCAGCGCGCCGCCCACGTTCCTCAACACCGCGTCGGATGGAATTCCACTCAGGGTGTAGGTGGAGGTCCCATCGCCGTCCGGGTCGATCGAGGTGATGGTGACCGTAACGGCCGCCCCCTCATCTACCGATGTCGAACCCAGAGACAGCGACACGGTCGGCGTCTCCGCTATCGGGATGACCGTCAAGGTCGCTGTGGCCGGGGCGCTGGGAGCGGAAATCGAGCCACCCTCGGCGCTGACGGCGGTTACCGATAGGTTGGCGTCGGTTTCGCCAACGGCCAGGGTCAAGCCGGCGAGTTGGCTTTCGGTCAAGACCACCAGATGGTTGACGACGGTCAGCGCGCCAGCCGTATCGCTCAGCGTGGCGTCCGTTGGAATCCCGGTCAATGTGTAGGTGGAAGTTCCGTCGCCGTCGACCTGGGTTGAGGCGATGGTGATCGTCACCGATCCGCCTTCGCTCACCGAGTCGGCTCCGAGCGACAGCGAGACCGTCGGCGTCTCGGCCGCCGGCGCCACGGTGATCGTCTGCTGGGCGAACCCACCGTGCCCGTCCGATGCTTCCACCGTCACCTGATAGCCGGGCGTCGCGCCCTGCGGCGGCGCGTCGCCGGAACCTTCTCCAGATATGAATGCAAGCTGGTTACCGCCGATGATCTGGAAGACCCCGGAGTCCTCGCCGCCGCCACCAGTGGCGGGTACGATCGAATAGGTTACCGTCTGGCCTGCATCCGGATCGGTGGCGACGAGGGTCGTCACCAGAGTGGTATTGTCGGCGACAAAGACAGTCGCCGCCGAGCCACCACCGTTGGAGGTGATCACTGGCGCGTGATTGAAGTTCAATTGGAGCTCGACGAAGCTGGGCTGGGCATCGGTGAGGTCGGGATTGCTGTCCACCAGTCGGGACTTGCCCGCCACATTGAGAAACAAGCCGTTGCTGGTGATCGTGAAGTCGCTCAGCGATAGGGGGTTGGCTTGTCCCTGCTGATCGACAAACCCCGCCTGATCGACGATCGAAAAACCGAGGATGTCGCTTGGAAGTCCACCTGGAAAGGTCAACCGTACGCCGTTGAACGGAAACGTCGAAGCGGGGGCGAAATTCACGACCGGCTGGGACCAGACGCTCGGGTCGAGCGGAAACTCGATGCGGACGGTGGTCGATCCGACATCGACCCTGGCGAGGCCATCGGAACCGTTGCCGACGATGGCGGGATTGGGGTCGGGGTTAGGCAGGTTTTGAAACTCTACGTCGGCGTTCACGATGGCGGTCTGGCTGGCGCCGTCAAGACTGACGATGGAACCGGCGGTCGGGCCAAAGATGTAGTCGGCGCTAACCGCCAGCCCGTCCAGCACAGCCGCCCCGGGCGGGGCCTCGACGGTCGGCGTGACCGTGACGGCGAGCGCTTGTTGGGCAGAGCCTCCGGCGCCATCCGAGACCGCCACCGTGACGCCATAGACATTGTCGGCGCCGGCATCGGTCGGCGCCTCATATTCCGGCGCGGTCCTGAACGACAGGACGCCGGTCACAGGGTCGATCTGGAACCTGGAGGCATCGGCCGCGCCACCACCGCCCACGGGAACAATAGAGTAGGTAAGCGTCTGGACCGGAAGATCGGCGTCAGCGGCGGTAACCGTGGCTACCGATGTCTGGTCGTCCGACACCGTGAATGCGGAACCCGAGGTTATGATCGGCGGACTGTTGTTGGCGATTGCGGGAACGAAGGTGACATCGGTCCAATAGTTCGAAGCCTGGTAGCTATTATTCGGAAAATGTGCGTCGGTTCCGTACGTATAGACACCATCGCCAGCGGCGTCGGAACTCGGGAGCGCGGTCAGATAACCATCCGGACCTGGATGCGCATTATTGAAGAAGCTCTGGGTGTCGGCGTATTCACCGTCACTAGTATGATAAGATACCACGTAGGTGGCATTCGCGTCGATCGCCACGGGTGTGGAAAGGGTGGCGGTCTGCCAGCCGGGGGCGCCTGTATCGTCGGCGAATGTCGCCGAGCCAATCAGCATGCCATCCGGGGACCAGAGGTGACCTTGACGGAGACCTTTGTCTCCCGTG
>JANYFU010000513.1 GCA_025359665.1 Caulobacteraceae bacterium | reverse complement strand
CGGGCGCGTCGGCCGCTGTCGCGAACGCCGCAGCACACGTTGCAATCAGCACGAGCCGGCATGCAAGTCGATCTAACTGGAAAAAGGTTCCTCGCATGGCCTTCCGTTGAACGAAGTCGATCTGCCCATCGTAAGACAGCTTGGCTGCCTTATAGATGCGGTACGCAAACAGTTTGCGTGCCGATTGATTTCTCTGCCTCGCGACAGCAGTGAAAGCAGGCCGGGCAATCGATTTGAACGGTTGGAGTGCTCAATCAAGGGCGGCTGCTGGCTGAACCGGAGCATCGACAGCGAGTGTGTTGTGCATCCGCCGGCGCCGGTGCGCCGTATTTGCAGACACTTCCAGTAACGGAAGCCCATTCCCGAGGAGATACACCATGAAATCCCTTTCCCTGCGTTGCCTGTCCGCCGCGCTCGTGCTCGGCGTTGCTTCCATCGCCGCTGTGCCGGTAACGTTTGCCGCGCCGATGGGCATGCAAAAAACCGTGATGGTTGGCGGTGCCGCCATGTATCCATCGAAGAACATCATCGAGAACGCGGTCAACTCGAAAGACCACACGACCCTGGTGGCGGCGGTCAAGGCCGCCGGTCTGGTGGAAACCCTCGAGGGACCGGGTCCGTTCACTGTATTCGCCCCGACCGACGAGGCCTTCGCGAAGCTGCCCGCCGGAACGGTGGACATGCTGGTAAAGCCGGAGAACAAGGCGACCCTGGTCAAAATCCTCACCTACCATGTCGTCGCCGGGAAGATGACGGCGGCCAGGATCATGTCGTCCATCAAGGCCGGGGGCGGCACAGCCACCTTGACCACCGTCGAGGGCGAACCCCTGAAGGCCAGCCTCCATGACGATAAGATCGTTCTGACGGACGCCAAGGGCGGGACATCCACGGTCTCCATCGGCAACGTCATGCAATCCAATGGTGTGATCCACGTCGTGGACACCGTCCTGATGCCCTGACCTCGCTGGCGACCCGGCTGAACATTGGCATCTTAGGTTTTGAGGGAGGCGTCGGGTTTCGGAGTCATGATTCTTTAAGGGGCGTTGGTGAAAAAAGGCTCTCCGCCGGTCCACGAAAGCCAAATGGCTTTGGCCGGCGGGAGAAAAGGAGCTTGAGAAGCCCATGTCATTGACGAAAACCGTCTTGTTGTCGGCGGCCTTGGTTCTTTCAGCCCAGGCGATGGCCTCCACCCCGATACCGGATGATGCGCGACAGAGTCCTCTGGTTGGAGGCCCGCCGACCTATCCCTACAAGGACATCGTCCAGAACGAAGCCAGTTCCGGGGATCACAGAACTCTGCTTGCGGCGGTAAAAGCGGCCGGCCTAGTCGAAACGCTCGAAGGACCGGGGCCATTCACCGTCTTCGCCCCGACCGACGAAGCCTTCGCCAAATTGCCGGCCGGAACCGTCGCCATGCTGGTCCAGCCGCAGAAGAAATCGACCCTGGTCAAACTCCTGACCTACCATGTCGTGCCGGGCAAAATGACCGCCGCGCGGATCCGCTCCGCTATCAAGGCTGGCGGCGGCGTGGCGACATTGACCACGGTGGAGGGCGAACCCCTGACCGCCAGTCTTTATGACGACAAGATCGTCCTGACTGATGTGAAAGGCGGGACATCGACTATCACCATCGGCAACGTCGTGCAGTCCAATGGCCTGATCCACGTGGTGGATTCAGTTCTGATGCCCTGACAGCCAAGCCGGGGCGGGGTACAAAAAAAATGGGCCGACGCATCGCGCCGGCCCATGATCATCTCAGAAGGCGAGGGTCCTTCCGGACCCGCCCGCTTTAGGCCTGAAGTTGGCCGGCGGACATCTTGCCGTTCTTCGCATCGCGTTCCAGTTCGTAGTTGATCTTTTGGCCCTCGCGGAGCGAGCCAAGACCCGCGCGTTCAACCGCGGAGATATGTACGAACACGTCGGCGCCGCCCGCATCCGGTTGGATGAAGCCGAAGCCTTTTTGTCCGTTGAACCATTTAACAGTACCGCTAGCCATTTAGATTTAGTCCTTAGAATGAAGAATCCCGCGGGGCGCGGAACTCGTTTGGTCTATCTTGTTCGGGAGGATCGGTTAGCGGGTCCGGAGGCGCCGTTACAGAGCGCGGAAGAGCGGCCGAACCCAAGCGAATTCGATGCGGGTTCATATCCCGAATGCCATGCCGGGGCAAGCCGGATATCAAATCGTGACAAAGCCTTTCAAATGACGGGTTTTAGGCCGATATACTGCGTGTTCTTATCGTTTGCCGGAGCTTCCCATCCATGTCTCTTATCGACAAAATTCCCCTGCTTGATGACAGCGCGCTGAAAAACCTGCTCGACAACGCGCGTCGCCTGGAAACCTCCGGCAGCGTCAAACAAAAGGCGGATGCGGCGGAATTGCTGCCGGCGCTAGAAGCCGCCGTGGCCGCGCGCAAGGCCATCAAGCTGGAAGCCGCCGCTGAAAAGCGCAGCGCCAACAAGAAGCCGGCCGCGCCTCGCGCACCCCGCGTCACGAAGGCCAAGGCGGCCGTCGTCGCGGCTTGACGATAATCAGCGTGCTTTTGGTCTAGCGGCAAGTCGCCCGCTGGCGCTCGATCATCTCGGCGAACCTCTGAAACAGAGGCAGAGAGTCGGTGGGGCCGGGCGAAGCCTCCGGGTGGTGCTGCACTGAAAACACCGGTCGGTTCCTTACCGCCAGTCCAGCATTGCTCCCGTCGAACAGTGAAACATGGGTCTCTTCGAGCGAGTCGGGCAGTCCGGCTCGGTCAACCGTGAAACCATGGTTCATCGAAACGATCTCCACCTTGCCCGTGGCGAGATCCTTGACCGGATGATTGGCGCCGTGGTGACCCTGATCCATCTTGATCGTCGTGGCGCCCATGGCCAGGGCCAGCATCTGGTGACCGAGGCAAATACCCATCACCGGAACGCCACTCTCCACCAGCGCGCGAATTTCCGGCGCGGCGTAAAGCGCGGTGGCGGCCGGGTCTCCCGGTCCGTTTGAGAGCACGACCCCGTCTGGTTCGCGGGCCAGGATCGCTTCGGCCGAGGTCTTGGCTGGAACCACCGTGACGCGGGCGCCAGAGGAAACCAGGGCGCGGAGGATGTTTCGCTTTACCCCGTAGTCAACCACGACGACATGGTGTTTCGCGACCACCCGGCTCGCATATCCCACCGGCCAGGACCACAGGCCCTCGGTCCATTCGAATGGCTGCAGACAACTGGCGGGGAGGGCGAGATCCTGGCCTTCCAGGCCTTCCCAACCGCTCGCCTGGGCTGTAAGCGCCGCCAGATCGAAGTGTCCCTCCGGCGAATGCGCGATCACGCCGTGTGGCATGCCGGTTTCACGAATGCGCCGGGTCAGGGCGCGGGTGTCCACTCCGGCCAGGCCCACGACGCCGCGCCGCTTCAGCCATTCATCCAGGTCACCGCCCGATCGCCAGTTGGCTGGCGGCGTCGGAACATCGCGGAATATCGCTCCCCGGGCCGCCTCGCCTGCGCCGCCGACCTGTTCCACGTCGTCGACGTTGGTCCCCACATTGCCAATGTGCGGAAAGGTGAAGGTGATGATCTGGGCCATGTAGGACGGATCGGTAAGGATTTCTTGATAGCCGGTCATGGCGGTGTTGAAGCACACCTCGCCGAGCGCCTCGCCCACCTGGCCGCAGCCCAGTCCCTGAAATATGGTTCCGTCGGCCAGGGCGAGCACACCGGTGACGCCAGGAAGCAGGTCAATCGACATAGGCGTCTCCATATCGCGGTTTGGCAAGGCGGCGCGGTGGTAGTCGCGGCGGCCCTTCGGGTCAACGCGGCTTGTTCTCGCGGGCGGAGCGGGTAGAGGAGTCTTATGCTCCAACTTCGCCCCAACTGCGAGTGCTGCGACCGCGACCTGGCTCCGGACAGCCGCGAGGCGCGAATCTGCAGCTTTGAATGCACATTCTGTCAAGACTGCGCCGACACGCGATTCGACGGCCTATGCCCCAACTGCGGCGGCGAGCTGACAGCCCGGCCAATCCGGCCGCCGGGGGCTCTGGCCCGCTGGCCTGCCTCCGCCGAACGGGTCCTCAAGGATCACGCCCAATGCGCCTGACCACGGTCGGGGTCGACGCGGACGACACCCTCTGGCACCATGAGACGGTTTTCCGCCTGACTCAGGATCGGATGGCCGACCTGTTGTCGCCATTTGCGGATCCTACCGATCTCAAGGCTCACCTGGCCGAGGTCGAGGCGAAAAACCTCCGCTTCTATGGCTATGGCGTAAAGGCCTTTACGCTCTCCATGATCGAGACCGTCCTGGCCTTCGCCGGGGACTCTTCGGCCGGGGTGATCCGCGAGGTCCTGGCCGCGGGACGGGAGATGCTGACC
>JANYFU010000508.1 GCA_025359665.1 Caulobacteraceae bacterium | reverse complement strand
CGGTTCAGCTTCCGCATGCCCCCGATCCAGCGGTTGTAGTCCCCGGTCTTGCGACGCATGTAGTCCAGCACCACGGGGTGGGGCAGGATCAGGAAGTCCTCGGCCTCGATCGCCCGCACGCAGCATTCGGCCACATCCTCGGGTTCGATCATGCCATCGACGCTGGCCACGCCATCGGGGTTGCCGGCGGTCATCGCCGTGCGCACCGCCTGCGGGCAGAGCACCGAAACCTTGATGCCCTGGTCGCCGTGGGTGATGGCCAGCCATTCCGCCAGGCCCACCGCCGCGTGCTTGGTCACCGCATAAGGCGCCGAGCCGATCTGGGAGAGCAGACCGGCGGCCGATGACGTATTGACCAGATAGCCGCCGCCCCGTGCCGCCATCCGCGGGACTAGGTGACGCGCCGCCCAGACGTGGGACATCACGTTGATGTCCCAGATCCGCTGCCAGCCGTTGTTGGATGCTTCGGCTCCGCCGCCGATGCCTATGCCAGCGTTGGAAAAGAACAGGTCGATCGGGCCGTGGTCGGTTTCCACTGTTTCGATCAGATGCTGGATATCGGCCTCGACTCCCACATTGGTCTGGAACGCGACGCCGCCGATCTCTTCGGCCACGGCCTTGGCGCCCTCGCCATTGATATCGGAACAGACCACCAGCTTCGCGCCGTCCCTTGCGAAGCGCCGGGCCAGTTCGCGGCCAATGCCGCTGGCCGCGCCGGTGACCACGATGATCTTGTCCTGGATTTCCATGGGATGGCTTCCTCCGAGATTGAGACGTCTTGTGGCTTAAGTCCATAGCCGCCGAAAACCGTTTTGCCAGCATTGAAACCATTGAGCCCCGGCCCTGATTGTGAAACCCATGCAAGACGCGTTACGAAGTCATTCAGGTTGGGGAGGCGACGGCCGATGAGTTTTGCCGAGGCCAGGTTTGGCGACGCGGTCGTGCTGACGGTGGCTGGTCGCGTCGACCTGACCAACGCGGATGGGTTCAAGGACGCGCTGACCGCCGCCCTGGAGGCCGCGACCTCGGCCGTCGTCGTCGATATGTCCGGCGTCGACTACATCAGCAGCGCAGGCCTGCGGTCCCTGATGATCGCCCTGCGCGCGGCCAAGGCGGCCGGCAAGGGCCTTGGCGTCGCCGCCCTGACGCCGTTGGTTCTGGAGATTTTCACCATCAGCCGCTTCAACCTGGTCTTTTCCCTCTTCCCGGGCGTGCGCGGTGCGCTTGAGGCCCTGTCGCCGGACGGGCTTGCTCAATTCGACGCGTCATAGAGGGAAGGCGAATGAAGATCATCTTCTGGGGTACGCGCGGCTCCCTGCCGGCGCCGCTGAACGGCTCCGCCGTGCGGCGGAAACTGGTGAACGCCCTGGTCAAGGCGGCTGGCCAGGATCTCGATACGCCCGAGAAGGCCGAGGCGTTCTGCGATGAGTCCCTGGGCTTCGCCGACTGGAGCACCTTTGGCGGCAACACCTCCTGTGTCCAGGTTGACACCGGGGGGCCCGACTACCTGCTTTGCGATCTGGGATCGGGCGTCCGCGAGTTTTCCCTGGCCGCGCTCGGACGGCACGGCCCGGCCGCGCCCCAGACCTATCATGTGCTGATCTCCCACGTGCATTGGGATCACATCATGGGGTTCCCGTTCTTCGTTCCGGCCTTCATCCCGGGCAACAATATCCGCATCTACAGCTGCCACCCCAAGTTCGAGGCGGCCATCCGCGCCCAGAACCATGAACCCTGCTTTCCGGTCGAATTCAGCGCCCTGGCCGCCAGCATCGAGTTCATCCCGCTGGAGCCGGGCGTGCCGCATGACATCGCCGGCGCCAAGGTTACCGGCATGGCCCAGCTGCATGGCGGCGAGTCGTTCGGCTACCGCATCGAGCAGCGCGGCAAGACGGTGGTCTACACCACCGATGCGGAATACAAGCCCGACGATACGGGCCAGATGGATCGTACCGTGGCGTTCTTCAAAGACGCCGACCTTGTGATTTTCGACTCGATGTACTCGCTGGCGGAATCGATTTCGGTGAAGGAGGACTGGGGTCACTCCAGCAACATCATGGGGGTCGAGCTTTGCCAGATGGCCGGCGCCAAACAGCTCTGCCTGTTCCATCACGAACCGGTGAATGATGACGACCGCATCGCCGGCATCCTTGCCGAGACCCTGAGGTTTGAGGAAATCACCCGCTCGGGCGAGCCGCTGGCGATCCGCGCCGCCTATGACGGGTTGGCGCTGGACCTCTGACACGCTTGGCCTTCGATATCGCTGGAACCTTCCGGCGAATGACCGGGGGACTTGGCCGACGCGTGGCCGTCGGTGTTCTGGCGGTGTTCTTGTTGCTCCAGGTCGGAATACCCGCTGACTTCAACATGGCGCGGC
>JANYFU010000406.1 GCA_025359665.1 Caulobacteraceae bacterium | reverse complement strand
TCGTTCTTCTTCTTCTGTTCCTGGAATTTGAACTTGCCGAAATCGAGAATCTTGCAGACCGGCGGGTCGGCGGTGGGGGAAACCTCCACCAGATCCAATCCCGCTTCGCTTGCCGCTTCCAGCGCGGCCGAGGTGGGCATGATCCCCTGTTTTTCTCCGTGCTGATCGATCAGCAGGACGCGCGGCACGCGAATTTCATCATTGATGCGGGGACCGTCCTTGGACGGCGGCGCGGGCATTGGACGGCGAATAGGCTTCAACTCCTGGGGCTGTTAAGACGTGGCTCTAATATGAGCGTGCCACGAGAATATCACAATCTGTGACCAAGGTTAATCGCTCTATCAGGGTTCCTCACCGCTGATTTTGCGTTTGGGCGATGGCGACGGCCAGAACCGTCTCCACGGTAAGGTCGCCTAGGCTGGGTTTCCGCAGCACGGTGACCCGTCCGCGTGGCGCGCAGAGGGCCGGATCTGAGTCGGATGAGAATAGCGCCAAGGTCGGCGCGCCAGCCGCGGCGATCAGATGCAGCGGACCGGTGTCGTTGCCCACCGCCACCGCCGCTCGGGCGCCCAGGGCGGCGACGCCAGCGAAATCGGTTCGGCCGATCAGGCTGACCGCCTCCGGCGCCTGGGCCTGGATGTCCGCGGCCAGCTCCGCTTCAGCCGGGCCGCCGATCAATTGGACCGCGAAACCGCGCTGGCCAAGCTCGCGCGCCAGGGCGGCGTAGTTCGATGTCGGCCAGCGCTTAGCGGGGCGATGCGGCGCGGCGCCGGGGACCAGCAGCGCGATGGGCCGGGCCTCGGCCAGGGCTTCCGCCGGCGTCTGGGGCTTGAGCGCGAGTATCCAGTCGACATTCGGGGCTGGCGCCGTACCCGGCATGGTCGGGGCGTCCGCCCAGATCCCGGCGTCCCGCAGCTGCTCCGCCTGGCGTTCCAGGGTGTGCATCTTCATGCGATCGGGGTTGCGGTGGGGCAGGGCGCAGCCGAAGGCGACGCCGGACCACCGTGGGGGCGCCGGGCGAAGGGTCTGTAAAAGAAGGTTGGTGCGATCATTGCCTTGCAGATCATAGACGAGGTCAAACCGCTCGCGCCTCAATCGCCCGATCAGGGCGAGGGCGCCGGCCAGGCCGTCTGGCCGACCGTCAGTTTCTACCCGGTTGAAATAAGGGCTGGCCCTGGCCAGGTCGCCATAGAGGGGCGCGGTGAGCAGGGTGATCCGAGCCTCAGGATGGGCGGCGCGAATCCGCTCGAACGCCGCGCAGGCCTGGATGAAATCGCCCAGGGCCGAAAGCTTGATCACCAGGATGTCGCGCGGCGTGGTCATCCTTGGGCCGCCAGGACGCGGCGGTAGATCGCGAAGGTCGCCGCCGCCATGGCGTGCAGCGAATAGTGTTCGGTTACATGGTCCCGGGCGGCCCGGCCGATACGCGCCCGTGCATCTGGACCCAGCGCCAGGGCGGCGTCGATTGCCCGAGCCCAGGCCCCCACGTCGCCGGCCGCAACCAGCCAGCCGGTCCGGTCATGGACGATGGTTTCCGCCGGACCGCCCAGCGGTGACGCCAGCACGGGCCGCGCCATGGCGCCCGCCTCCGCCACGCCCCGGCCGAAGGATTCAGGCAAGGTCGAGGGCGCCACCACCAGATCAGCCAACGCGTAGGCGGCGGGCATGTCATCCACAGCGCCGACGATCCGAACCCGCTGGCCAACCCCGGCCGCTTCCGCCGCCGCGCGCAATGCCGCGACCTCGCCGGCCTTCTCGGCCTTGCCGGCCAGGATCAGGACGGCGTCGGGCGCGGCGCTCATCCGGCTCATAGCTTCGATCATCATCTTCTGACCTTTCCAGCCGGTCAGCCGGGCGGCCAGCAGCAGGATTGGACCGTGGCGGCCGGCGGCCAATCCCCAGGCCGTGTGAACCATCGCCATCCGCTCTGGCGACACCCGGTCCGGATCGAACGCGTCGGTGTCGATCCCTTCGGGCGCCACGGCGATCTGGTCGGACCTCAGCCCGTGCTCGGCGACGATGTGGTCGCGGGTGAAGGTCGAATTGGCGATGGTCAGGTCGCCCCGGGTCATCACCGCGTTGTACCAGCGTTTCAGCGGCGAATGCGCCTGATAGATGCCGTGATAGGTCGCCACCACCGGAACCCCGGCAACCCGCGCGGCCCGGATGGCGCTGAACGCCGGAGCCCGTGAGCGGACATGAACCAGGCTGACCCCCTCAGCCCGGATCAGCCGCGACAGCCGCCTGGCGTTGTCGACCATCAACACTGGATTCCTGGTGTGCATCGGCAGGCGCGCGAGTTCGCCTCCGGCTGTCGCTAGTTCCCCCTCCATTCGCCCTCCCGCCGAAGCGACCAGAGATCGACCGCCAGCCGCAATCACAGCCCGGGCGGTGTCGAGGGTCACACGTTCGACGCCTCCACCCTCCAGACGCGGCGTGACCTGCAACAGGGTAAACCCATCGGGAAGGGCGCCGGGTTCGATGGGTGAAATCTCCAGGCCGGTCAGGCGCCCAACAGCGCCCCAAGGGCCGCCCGAACATCCGCCTCGCCGGCCGGGTCCGCCAGCGCCCAGGCGACGTTGGCCCTCAGCAGGCCCAGCTTGTCGCCGCAATCATAGGTCGTTCCCTGGTATTCCAGGGCGAAGAACGGCTCGGCGCGTAGGCGCTTGAGCATCGCGTCGGTCAGTTGGATTTCGCCGCCCGCGCCTTTGGCATGCTCGCCGAGCGCCTCGAAAATCCCGGGTTGCAGAATGTAGCGGCCGGAGATGAACAGGTTGGAAGGCTCGGTTCCCGGCGCTGGTTTCTCGACCATGCCGGTCATGGTTTGCAGCCGGCCATCGAAGCCTGGCGCGGTTTCACCAAGGGCGACGATGCCGTATTTGTGCGCCTCGCCCGGCGGGGCGGGCTCGACCACCACGATATTGCCCCCGACCGCCTCGTGCGCGGCGATCGCCTGGGCCAGGGCGCCTGGATTGGCGTTCATCAGCATGTCGGGCAGCATCACCGCGAAGGGTTCGTCGCCGATGAGGTCGCGAGCGCACCAAACCGCGTGGCCAAGGCCAAGCGGCGCCATCTGGCGCACGAAGCTCATCTGGCCTGGACCGAGCAGGTCGGAACGCACATCCTCCAGGATCGCGGTCTTGCCCTTGGCCTCCAACCCAGATTCCAGTTCGACCGCGTGGTCGAAATAATCCTCGATGGCGCCCTGGCCACGCCCGACGATGAACACGAAATGCTCGATCCCCGCCGCCCGGCCCTCGGCCACCACATGGGCGAGTATCGGACGGTCATAGACGTTGAGCAGGTTCTTCGGGGTGGTCTTGGCCGCCGGCTGGATACGCGTGCCGAGCCCCGCCACCGGCAGGACGGCCTTACGAACTGGTTTCATTAAGGTCCCCTTTGAAGCGGGACTTACTACTCAACCGTGACCGATTTAGCGAGATTCCGTGGCTGATCTACGTCCGCGCCCTTCAACACGGCTACTTGATAGGCGATCAGCTGGATCGGCACCGCGAAAACCAGCGGCGCGATCAACGGGTCGCAGGCCGGGGCGAGCACCACATTGACGCCCTCGGGCGCATGGCCGGCGCCGACCGCGTCGGTGATCAGCACCACTCGGCCACCGCGGGCGATTACCTCGCTCATGTTCGAACTGGTCTTGTCGAACAGTGCGTCGCTGGGGGCGATGACGATGATCGGGGTTGCCTCGTCGACCAGGGCGATCGGGCCGTGCTTGAGCTCGCCGGCGGCGTAGCCCTCGGCGTGGATGTAGCTGATTTCCTTGAGCTTGAGAGCGCCTTCCAAGGCCAGTGGATACATCGCCCCGCGGCCTAGATAGAGCACGTCGCGGGCCTTGGCGATCTCCTGGGCGATGCTCCCGATCAGGGTCTCGTCGACGATCGCCTCGGCGATCAGGCGGGGCGCCTCGAGCAGCAGAGTGGCCAGGCGAGCTTCTTCGCCTGCGTCGATCCGGCCGCGCTGACGTGCGGCGGCGATGGCCAGCGCGATCAGGGCGGCGACCTGCGAGGTGAACGCCTTGGTGGAAGCGACGCCGATTTCCGGCCCGGCGTGGGTGGGGAACACCACGTCGACCTCCCGGGCCATGGTCGATTCGGAACTGTTGACCAGGGCGGCGGTGGTGATCCCACGCGCCTTGCACCAGCGCAGCGCCGCCAGGGTGTCGGCGGTCTCGCCCGACTGGGAGATGGCCAGCGCCAGGGCGCCGGGCCTCAACGCCGGCTCACGGTAGCGGAACTCCGAGGCGATCTCGACCTCGGTGGGCAGGCCGGCCAGGCTTTCGAACAGATAGCGGCCGATCATCCCGGCATAGGAGGCGGTGCCGCAAGCCACGATCTGCAACCGATCGACCGCCGCGAAATCGACGCCCGGGGACGATACGGTCGAGGTTATCGGGTCGACATAGGCCGACAGGGTGTGCCGGCAGGCGTCGGGCTGGTCATGGATCTCCTTTTCCATGAAGTGCCGATAGTTGCCCTTTTCAACCAGGGCGCTGGCGGCGGGGACGATCCGCAATGGCCGTTCTACCCGGATGCCGTCACGGTCGAAGACGCGGGCGCCGGCGTGATCGATAGCGACGTAGTCGCCGTCGTCGAGATGGATAATCCGGTTTGTGAACGGACCCAGGCCCAGCGCGTCGGTGCCGATGAACATCTCGCCCTGACCCTCGCCGACCACCAGAGGGCTTCCGCGCCGCGCTCCCATGACCAGGGCGTCCTCGCCCTGGACCAGGACCGCGAGGGCGTAGGCGCCGGTGAGCTGGTCGAGCGCCGCCTTGAAGGCCGCGACCGGTTCCAGGCCCAGGCCAAGTTCGCGGTCGATCAGGTGGGCGACGACCTCGGTGTCGGTGTCGCTTTCAAAGTGCCGGCCCTCGGCGATCAGGGCTGCCTTCAGCGGCGCGAAATTCTCGATGATGCCGTTGTGGACCACTGCAACTTTGCCAGCAAGCTGGGGGTGGGCGTTGCGGACGCTGGGAGCGCCGTGGGTCGCCCAGCGGGTGTGGCCAATCCCAACCGTGGCGTTCATGGGGTTATCGACCAGCAGCGCCTCAAGATTGCGCAGCTTGCCTTCGGCGCGGCGCCGCTCTATCCGCCCATCAACCACCCCGGCGATCCCGGCGGAGTCGTAGCCACGGTATTCAAGGCGCCTGAGGCTTTCCACCAGGCGCGCCGAGATCGGGGCCAAGCCGACGATGCCGATGATGCCGCACATGTTTCTGTTCTATCCCTTAAGTGTTCGTGATTCGTAAAACGCTTGCGGCCCGGTCATCGCGCGTTCAGGCTGACGGCGCCATGGGTGTAGCCGCCTCCACTTGGGGGCGAGCGTAAATCTCGGTTTCGCTTCATTTCCGCAAGGCAATAGATCGGCACGATGAACAAGCGCAGCTATTTTGGCACCGACGGTATCCGCGGCCAGGCCAACCAGTTTCCGATGACCGCCGAGGTCGCTCTGCGGGTCGGCATGGCGGCTGGCAAATTGTTCCGCAACGGTGGCGACCGGCGTCATCTGGTGGTGATCGGCAAGGACACCCGGCTGTCGGGCTATATGATCGAGCCGGCCCTGGTGGCGGGCTTCGCCAGCGTCGGCATGGACGTGCGGCTGTTCGGCCCGTTGCCGACGCCGGCGGTGGCGATGATGACCCGCTCGATGCGCGCCGACCTGGGGGTGATGATCTCGGCCTCGCACAACGACTTCGCCGACAACGGCATCAAGCTTTTCGGTCCCGACGGCTACAAGTTGTCGGACGAGATGGAAATGAAGATCGAGACTCTGATGGACGAGGGCCTGCAAGAGGGTCTGGCCGGTCCCAAGGACCTGGGCCGGGTGGTGCGGATGGACGAGGCCCAGGCCCGCTATGTGGAGATCGTCAAGGCCACATTGCCGCGAACCTTGAGCCTGGTGGGCCTGCGGGTGGTGATCGATTGCGCCAACGGCGCCGCCTACAAGGTCGCGCCGACCGCGCTCTATGAGCTGGGCGCCGAGGTGATCCAGGTTGGCGTGGGACCCAATGGCTACAACATCAACGAAGAATGCGGCTCCACCTATCCGGCGACCATGGCCCGAGCGGTGAAGGAATACCGCGCCGACATCGGTCTGGCCCTCGACGGCGACGCCGACCGGCTGGTGATCTGCGACGAGAAGGGCCAGGTGATCGACGGCGACCAGATCATGGCCCTGATCGCCTCGGCCTGGGCGGCCCAGGATCGGCTGAAGGGCGGAGGCGTGGTGGCGACGGTGATGTCGAATCTGGGGTTCGAGCGGCTGCTGGGCGAACGCGGCCTTAAGCTGGAACGCACCGCGGTCGGCGACCGCTATGTGATGCAGCGGATGCGCGAGGGCGGCTTCAACCTGGGCGGCGAGGCCTCGGGCCACATCATCCTGTCGGACTATTCGACCACCGGCGACGGTCTGATCGCCGGGTTGCAGGTGCTGGCCGAAATGGTCCGCACCGGCCGCAAGATGAGCGAGCTGGCCCGGCAGTTCGAGCCGGTACCCCAGAAACTGGAAAACGTCCGCTTCGTCGCCGGCAAGCCGCTGGAGAGCGAAACGGTGATCGCCGCCATCGCCGACGGCGAGGCGCGCCTGAACGGCTCCGGCCGCGTGCTGGTGCGCGCCTC
>JANYFU010000471.1 GCA_025359665.1 Caulobacteraceae bacterium | reverse complement strand
AGCGAGATCGCCACCAGCTTCTGCGCCTCGACCGCGAACTCCATGGGGAGTTCCTGCAGCACGTCCTTGACGAAGCCGTTGACCAGCAGTTGCACGGCCTCTTCCTGGCTGAGCCCGCGCTGCATGGCGTAGAATAGCTGGTCGTCGGACAGGCGGGTGGTGGTGGCCTCGTGCTCGAACTTGGCCGAGGCGTTGCGAGCCTCGATATAGGGCGTGGTGTGGGCCGCGCAGTGCTTGCCGATCAGCAGGCTGTCGCACTGGGTGAAGTTACGAGCGCCCTTGGCCTTGGGGTGAGCCGAAACCAGGCCGCGATAGGTGCTGGTCGACTGGCCGGCCGAAATGCCCTTGGCGATGATCCGTGAGCGGGTGTTGGCGCCCAGGTGGATCATCTTGGTGCCGGTGTCGGCCTGCTGGCGGTGGTTGGTGATGGCGATCGAATAGAATTCACCGCTGGAGCCCTCGCCGCGCAGCACGCAGGACGGGTATTTCCAGGTGATCGCCGAGCCGGTCTCGACCTGGGTCCAACTGACCTTGGAACGGTCGCCCCGGCAGTCGGCGCGCTTGGTGACGAAGTTGTAGATGCCGCCCTTGCCGTCCTTGTCGCCCGGATACCAGTTCTGCACCGTCGAGTATTTGATCTCGGCGTCCTCGAGCAGCACCAGTTCCACCACCGCCGCGTGAAGCTGGTTCTCGTCGCGCATCGGCGCCGTGCAGCCCTCCAGATAGGAGACGTAGGCGGCCTTGTCGGCGATGATCAGCGTGCGCTCGAACTGGCCGCTCTCGGCCGCGTTGATGCGGAAATAGGTCGACAGCTCCATCGGGCAGCGCACGCCGGGCGGCACATAGACGAAGCTGCCGTCGGAGAACACCGCGCTGTTGAGGCAGGCGAAATAGTTGTCCGACACCGGCACCACCGAGCCCAGGTACTGGCGCACCAGATCGCCATGGTCGCGGATCGCCTCGCTCATCGAGCAGAAGATCACCCCGACCTGGGCCAGTTCCTTCTTGAAGGTGGTGACCACCGAGACGCTGTCGAAAACCGCATCGACCGCATAGCGCGGCGCGCCCTTAACACCGGCCAGAACTTCCTGTTCTTTCAAGGGGATGCCGAGCTTTGCGTAGACGGCCAGCAGCTCCGGATCGACCTCGTCGAGGCTGCCCAGCTCGGCCTTTTCCTTAGGCGCGGCGTAGTAGTAGCTGTCCTGGTAGTCGATCTTCGGAAAATTGACCCGCGCCCAGTTCGGCTCTTCGAGCGCCAGCCAGCGGCGGTAGGCCTCAAGGCGCCATTCCAGCATCCACTCCGGCTCGCCCTTCTTGGCCGAGATGAAGCGTACTGTGGCTTCGGAGAGGCCCTTGGGAGCGAACTCCTGGTCGATATCGGTGATGAAGCCGTGCTTGTAGCGCTCCAGCTCCAGAACCTGATCGGTCGTCTGTTGAACAGCGGCCATGACTCTTAAGCAACCTCCAGCCTGCGCGCGGCGCGGCGTTCATTCAGTTTCAGCCAAGCTTCGGCGCACCGCGCCCAATCGGCCGGTGTCGTGGCCCACCCGCCGCTGACGCGGATCGAGAACGGAGAAAGGTCCGCCCGGCCCATGGCGGCGACCACGGGGCTGGCCTTGACCTTGCCCGACGAACAGGCGGCCCCGGCGCTGACCCGGACACCGGCCAGATCGAGCGAGATCACCTGCAGCTCCGAGGCGAAGCCCGGCGCGGCGAAGCACGAAGTCTGCGGCAGGCGCGGCGCGGCGACGCCCAGCACCTCGGCCCCGGCGGCGACCACGGCGGCCTCGAAAGCGTCGCGCCCGGCGGTGTCGGCGGCGAGGCGCGGCAGATCTGCGAGGGCAGCCTTGGCCGCCGCGCCGAAGGCCGCGATTCCGGGCACGTTTTCGGTGCCGGCCCGGCGGCCGCGTTCCTGGCCACCGCCGTGAAGTTGGCGGACGATCGTGGCGCGCGGACCAGCCAGCAGGGCGCCCACGCCCTGGGGTCCGCCGATCTTGTGCGCCGAAAGGCTGAGGGTGTCGGCGCCGGGCGCCTCGATGTCGATGGCGATCTTGCCGGCCGACTGGACGGCGTCGATATGCAGCCAGCCACCGGCCGCGCGGACCATGGCCGAGGCCTTGGCGACCGGCTGGATGACGCCGGTTTCGTTGTTGGCCAGCATCAGGCAGACCAGCGGCCTGCCATCCCCGGCCGACAGTTCGCGTTCCAGCCAGGCCAAGTCGGCGGCGCCGTCCCCATCCACCGGCCAGATCGCTACCGACCTTCCGCCGGCCAGGGCGGTTTCGCGAACCGTGTCGTGCTCGACGGCGCCGATGATCAGGCGGGTGAAGCCGGCGGCGACGGCGCTGTTGATGGCCAGGGCGTTGGCCTCGGCGCCGCCGCTAAGGAAGGTGACGGCGGCCGGGACGGCGCCGGCCAAAGCCGCGACCTCGGCGCGGGCGGTCTCGACCACGGCCCGCGCGGCGCGGCCCGAGGCGTGGGCCGACGACGGATTGCCGGTGAGCTCCAGCGCGCGGACCATGGCCGCGACCGCCTCGGGCCGGACCTTGGCCGTGGCGTTGTAGTCGAGATAGACGGCGGGGTTTTCGGTGAGGGCGGTCATTGCAGCGGCGCCTGTTCGGGGCGCAGCCGCCCGGCGAGCACGTCGGCCAGGGAAATCCCCTCCAGATAGGTCTGGATCTGCTTGCCGGTCTCCACCCACAGATCATGGGTCAGGCAGCGCGCGCCACCGCTCATGCAGCCGGGGCCGTCGCCGACGCAACGCGTGGCGCGCAGAGGTTCGTCGACCGCGGTGACCACCTGAGCCACCGACAGCTGTTCGGCCGGACGGGCCAGGCGATAGCCGCCGCCCGGACCGCGCACCGAACGCACCAGGCCCTCGCGCCGCAGGCGGGCGAACAGCTGCTCGAGATAAGGGCGGGAAATCTGCTGGCGTTCGGCGATGGTGGCGAGAGTCAGGGCGCGACCGGTCGTCGGCCCC
>JANYFU010000425.1 GCA_025359665.1 Caulobacteraceae bacterium | reverse complement strand
GCTGAATCAGCGTTCCGACATTGGCGACTATGGCCAGGTGACCCTGGTTGAACAGCGACTGAAAGGGGCCGAGGAAAGGGTGCAGCGCGAAGGTGCGGGCCGGCGACGCGGTCGTGGCCGGCGGTATCGGTTTTGGCGTGGCCGGGATTATGGGCAGGACGCCGCCCCAGAACTCGGGTTTGTTGGGGCCCGAAACCCGCCCCGTCACCGGCGACACCTGGCCGGCCGGGACTGGCGCCGTGCCCGGCGGCATCAGAGCGATCGGATCGAAGCCGGTGTTGCGGGCCGCGAAATACCGCGCCCAGGAATCGGTGTCGGTCGCCACCACAGTATTGTGCGGATCGTTGGCGCCATAGAGATAGATGCAGACGAGCGCCTTGTAGCCTCCAGGAACCGAGGCGGCGGCCGAGCCAGCGGCGGCCAGTTGAACCGCGAAGGGGCCCGCGGCCCCCAGGGCCGACAAGGCGCCGCCGGCCTTGAGGAGTCGGCGACGGTCGATGTCTCCAGTGGTCATGAGCGCCTCACCTTTGGGTCAGATATTCGAGGGACGCGAAGGTCATGTAGATCGCCAGCTCGGCGCGTTGCTTCAGCGCCGCCGGCCCGGCCGCGCCCGTCGGCACGGAGATCGAGTTCACCGCGCCGACGATCGTGGTCTGCAGCCAAGTCGACATCTGGCCGGACATCAGCAGCAGGTTCAGCCGCGCGACAAGATCGGAAGGACTGGCCGCCAGGGCGATCTCGGCCGAGTAGTCGGCCTGGACGTCCGGCGTCGAGGAGCCGGCAGGGGGAGAGCCGTATCCGGCCTTGATGACCGAAAGCATCGTGTTGAGGTAGCCGGCCACCGACACTTCGTTGACCGCTTGGAATTCGGGAGACACGAGCCCCTGGCCGTTCAGAGCCGTACCGGGCGGGGAGTAGAAGGGCGTCCAGAAGTTGAACACCGAGGGCGCGGTCATCACGGTCTGCTGCAGAACCGGCGGCGCGCTCGTCGAGGGGATGATCCAGGCGCCCGACGTGGATGCGGCCTTGAAGCCCCGCGCCCAGTTGGCGAGGCGGATCACCGGTTCCCGCAGCTTGCCGAAGGTGGCGCTGGTGGCGACCGTGTCGTCGCGGGCCTCGGAGTCGGTGAGGATAGCCTGGACCACGGCGCCCAGATTGCCGCGCACGCCCGTGCCGTCGTCATTGAACACCCCGGCCACGCGAAAAACATAGGCCGGACTGGGATTGCTGGTGACCAGCCTCTGGATCAACTGACGGCCGATGAAGGGTCCGACGTTGGAATGATTGAACAACGTGTCGAGGGCGATCTTCAGATCGCCCAGGGCATCCGGAGACGCCGACGCGGGTATGGTGACGCCGAGGAACGATTTCGCCGTTGTCTGGTGATAGGTCGGGTAGGGGATCATCGGCGTGGACGGCGCGGCCGGATCGTGGGAGAGGCCCATCGTCGTCGGAGGGAAGAAAGTCTGCCGCCCGCCCGTGGCGATCGGATTCGCCGAATACCAGCTGAAGCCCGTGAAAACCGCCGAGAGCCCGGCGATGTCCGCGTGCGAATAGGTCGGAATCGGGTTTCCCGAAGCGTCGGTCTGAACCGATCCGTCCTGATTGAGCCGATAGAGCCCGATGGTCATCAGCTGCATGACCTCGCGGGCGTAGTTTTCGTCCGGATGCTGGCCGGTGGCCGCATTGGCGGGCACATTGGCCAGGTAGGTCAGATAGATGCCCATCATCGGATGAAGGGTGACCTGCTCGAGAAGCGTCCGGAAGTTGCCCAGGGCGTTGCGGCCCAGCATGTCGTAATAAGACGCGACGCCCGGTGTGTAGGAGGCGATCACGAGATTGTCGAACGAGATCACGAATATCTGGGAGAGCGCGAATTTTACGCGCTGCCGCAGTTGATCGGCGGCGGTGACGGCCTGTTGCCAGAAGCTCTCGTAGAATTCCCTTGGCCGCAGTGGCTGACCCGGAGTGACCGCCTGGAGCGCGGCCAGTCGCTGCTGGACAAACGTCAGGTGCGATCCGGACACCGGCATGGCCAGCTGGTTTCCGATCCAACCCGCGATGCCCGCCGATTGCACCTCGGCGATCGAGGCGTCGCTGGCGCCGAAAGAGGCCTGGGTCAGGAAGCGCGAGGCGCTTGAGGGGCTGACCGACGACAGAGCCGCGCCGCGCTGGGAGGAGGACTTGATCGCCTTGGAGACAACCGCCGCGCCTCCGACGGCGACGGCTACGGTCGCCAGCCCGGCCGGCAGAAGCCTATCGCTCGCGCCGTCGCTCACGCGTTGTTATAGTCCGTCACCGAACACCCCCCGCTGCTCGCCTCGACTTGTAGAAAGCCCCCAACGAAATAAGGTTATGTAATGGCCACGCCGTCAAGGGGCTATGGGAAACAGTCAAATAACGTTCAACGTCTCGTGACGGAAAACCTCAGCAACTCGTGCTGGGGCAGCTCCCAGCCGGGCTGGAGCACCAGGGCCTGCTGATAGTCGAGATAAGCCGAGGTCTCGTCATCCAGGCCCTCATAGGCGATGGCCCGATTGTAGTAGGCCTTGGCAGGCTCCTTGACGCCGAGAGTCAGGGCTTTGTCGATATCGCTCAGCGCCTCCCTGTAGCGCCTCTTGCCAAGATACATGGCGCCACGATTGACCCAGCCCTCGCCCACCTCGGGGATCAGGGCTATGCCCGCGTCGAGATCGGCCCTGGCCGCGTCATATTCACTGCGGAGCAGCTTCATCACCCCACGGTTGATCAGGGTGCCGCCCCGGTCCCGCGGCTCAAGCATCTCGGTATCCAGGGCGAAATTGCAGGCCGCCAGCGAAGCATTGTCCGACCTGCCGGCTTTGGCGGCCAGATAACAGTCCTGCGCTTCTCCTCCACCGAGCACCGAGATCGCCGCCGAGGCCGGCCCGGCCGCAAGAGCCAAAACCGCCATCAAGCCCCAAAAAAACTTCACGATCCCTCTCCTCGACTATCTCGGACCGTCTGACCGGAACGAAAGTGACGTAGCGTCGCGCCGCCGGCGCCCGTTGTCAAATTGACCACCGCGCCCGCCTGTCGCTTCAACTCGAAACCCGCGCGCCTTGACCGCCTCCTTATATTGATCGTCAATAACACTTGACCGAAAGATCGGGAGGTCGTGAATGACGGCTCCGGAAGGGCTCAGGCGCACGCGATTGCCTCCCGAAGTCCGTCGATCGCGAATCCTCGACGAGGCGGCCAAGCTGATTATCGAACAGGGCCTTTCGGCGGTCTCAATGGAGACGGTCGGCCGCATCTGCGGGATCAGCAAGGCGCTGGTCTACAACTATTTCCCCAGTCGCGATCAGTTGCTGGCCGCGTTACTCCAGCGTGAGCAGAACGAGCTGCGCGACCGGGGCATGCGAACCGCGCTGCAGGCCAGCTCCTTCGCCGACCTCATTCGTCAGACGACGCGCGTTTATCTGGAACAGACGCGAGAACGGGGCGCACTGACCCAGGCCCTTCTCTCGGACCCGTCCGTGGCCCGTCTGATGGAAGAGGAAAACCGCAACGAGCGCGACCGCACGATCCGTTATTTCGTCAGGGAGGGGAAACGCGAATACAATCTAACCTTACCGATAGCCATTGCAGTTGTGGACATGCTGATGGCGATTACGGACCAGGCCGGCCAACAGACCGCGTCTGGAAGCCTGGATATAGATACCGCCGAAGAGATATGCGTGGCGCTGATCACCGGCGGGCTGGAACGGCTTTCCGAACGACTCGGGGCGCGCACGTCGGACTAATCTCGGTCAGCCGGCGGCGCGGGGGATCGCTTCATCGGCACTATTGCAACAAACGTCAATAATGATATATTGCTGGCAACAAGGGCGTCGATAGGCGCGACAGGCGTTTGCCAGCCCCGCGAAAATGATCCGCGACAGGGATTGGAGGAAAAGCATTTGGCGAACATCGAAGCCGACCGGGCCGCGGACACACCGGACGTTGCCGCGCTACGCGCGCATCTTGAGGCCAACAATGGCATCAAGGGGTTGGATATCCTCCAACCCGGCGACACCAAGCGGGCTGTTGAACTCCTTTGCCGAGACGGCTTTGTCGTCATCGCCGACGCGTTGAATGACGAACAGATCGAGATCCTCGCCAGGGGCTGCAAAGAGGTGGTCGCGGACATCCTCGCCTTGGACAAGAACCGGTCGGGCAATCGGGGGTCCCATCGCTATTCCTTCGGTGGGTCCAGTCTCACGCGCAGCCAGTTGCATCGCCCCGAATGGCAGATGCTTCTCGATAATCCGGTCGTCACGGACATCGTGACGGCCTTCTTCGGGTCGCCGGACTACGTGCTGAGGGCGGCGAGCGGCGATTTCTGCCTTCCAGGCGCGGTCGAATATCAGCCGCTGCATTCCGATGTCCGCGATTGGCGGGACAACGCCACGACACCCTTTAGCGCCTTCCACGACCCGCGTGGGCAATTCACCATGCGTGACCTGCCCTGCCCCTATGTCTGCGCGAACTTCCTCCCCCAGGCGGTCACACGCCTCAACGGGCCGACGCGCCAGATTCCCGGCACCCAGCAATCCCGCGCGCGGATACCCGGTCTCGCGGACGAACCCGAATGGATGCGGCTGAGCACGGTCTGCCCGGCCCCCGCCGGCGCCGTGATGATCCGCGACGTGCGCGCATGGCACGGCGGCACGCCGAATATCTCGGACGCCTTGAGGGCGATCCCAAATCTTGAGTTCTACGCACCCTGGTTCAGGGAGCCGATCGTTCCCGGCATATCCCATGGCGACTACAAGAAGCTTTCCGATCATGCCCAGCGCCTCGTCAGGCACTGCGTCGCCGACTCCGGCGAAACGCTGATCACCGGGCCGACCCTGCGCGCGCCATGAATCGACTTTCCGGAAAAGTCCCATGAAATATCGTCAACTGGGTTGTTCGGCGCTGAAGGTGAGCGAACTCTGCCTCGGCACGATGAACTTCGGACCGCGAACCTCCGAGCCGGAATCCTTCGCGATCCTGAACGAGGCGATCGGCGCGGGCGTCAATTTCATCGACACCGCGAACCAGTATGGCGGCCACTTGGGGGTCGGAACGACCGAATCCATCCTGGGCAAATGGCTCGCGGAGGACAGGGCGCGGCGT
>JANYFU010000393.1 GCA_025359665.1 Caulobacteraceae bacterium | reverse complement strand
ACCGCACCCCGGCCTGATCGGCCGGTTGTTCCGCCAGAAGGTCGGCGAGGTCGCGCAGCGTCGCCTTGTCCAGCGCGCCTCGGATGCGTTGCGCGCCGTCGCGGTCCAGGCGGAGTGCGTCCGCGGAGGGCGGCGCGGTTGTGAACATGCTGATTCCTACCGCCCTGGCGGCTTGCCCTCAACCCATCAGATGGGGCCCGCGCCGACCTGCATGAAAGATTGCAATATGTAATCTTTTAGGTTATAACGAAGGTCGCCGCTCACCCAACCGCTTCCCCGGACCCCTATGCCCGTTCTCGCCAACCCCCCTCACCAAGGCTTCGGCCAGGTTCGCTCCAAGGGCGCGGGGCGGGAAGTCGCCCCTAAACATGCCCGCGCCACGCCCACGTTGCCCGGCGCGAACCTGAAAACCCGTTATGAAACAAGAGACTCATGCGGGAAAGGCCCCACGGCGGGCGCGCCCGTCACCGCCAATCCGCGCCCACTCAGCGCCCCGCAATCGCCCAAAAGCGCCCCGCCAGCGCCCATCGGGCTCCCACAAACCGCTCACGAACCGCCCCGCCAGCGCCACCCGGCCGCCAGGCTGCCGCCCGGCGACCGCCAGCCCCGTCGGCTCGGGCCTGACCTACCGGCCCTTACGATAATCCACGTCGTCCCAGGTGATCGCGGACAGTTCCTTCTTGCGCGGACCGATGTAGCCGAACAGGAAGGCGGCGACTTTGCGCATCTGAATCTCTTCCGATCCCTCGGTGATCCGATAGCGGCGATGGTGGCGATAGATGTGCTCAAAGGATTTATGGCGGGAGTAGCCGATGCCGCCGTGGATCTGCATAGCCCGGTCGGCCGCCTCGCAGCACAGGCGGTTGCCCCAATAGTTGCACATCGACACCTTGTCGGAGATCTGCCGCTCGACCTCCTTGTGTTCCATGTTGTCCATCTGCCAGGCGGTCTTGCGGATCAGCAGGCGCAGCATCTCGGCTTGGGTGGAAAGTTCGACCAGCGGCCATTGGATGGCCTGGTTGCGCGACAGTTCCTCGCCGAACGGCTTGCGCGCCCGGGCGTATTTGACGCTCTCCTCAATGCAATAGACCGCCGCCCCCAAACTGGAAGCAGCCTGGCGGATGCGGTTCTGGTGCACGAAGCTCTGGCCCAGGCCCAGGCCCCGGCCCTCGACGCCCCAGATCGCGTCGTCGGGCACCCAGACGTTGGTGAACGACACCCGCGGGTGGTCGGTCGGCATATTGAACGTCCACAGATATTCCTCGATTCGGAAGCCGGGCGAGGTCACCGGCACCAGGAAGACGGTGATCCCCAGGGCGTCGCCGTCCTTGCCGCCGGTGCGGGCGAAGCACATCACATAGTTGGCGACGTGCATGCCGGTGGTCCACATCTTCTCGCCGTTGATCAGCCAGCCGTCGACACCGTCGCGGGTCTCCTTCACCGCCCGGGTCTCCATCCAGGTGGCGTCCGAGCCGTGGTTGGGTTCGGTCAGGCCAAAGCCGGTGCGGATCTTGCCGGCCAGCAGGTCGGCCCCGTATTTGTCGTGCTGGGCGTTGGTGGCGAACTCCTTGAACATCAGGATGAACGGGTTGTTGCCAACGATCGAGTGTTCGGTCTGCAGGTCGTTGTGCAGGCCCAGGCCCTTGGCGGCCAGATGCTCGCGGATCACGGCCATGGCCAGGTTGGTGCCGCCCTTGCCGCCCATTTCGGTGGGCCAGGCGTAGCGCAGGTACCCACCTTCGTCGGCGATCTGGCGAGCCTTGGCCAGCAACAGCTCCCACTCATGGCGGGGCAGGCCGTTGTTGTCCCAGTCGGTACGGGCGTGTTCGCGCCGGTGGTCGAAGAAGCGGATGTTGTCGTCCGCGTTCTCCAGTGGCTTGATCTTGGCCTCGATGAAGGCGTCGAGCTCGGCGAGATAGTCGACGAGATCCTGTGGCAGGGAAAAGTCCATGGCGATTTCCTCTTACGGTTCTTGTTTGTCGGATCGTTCGTTCAGGGCGGCGCGATAGCCCCAA
>JANYFU010000037.1 GCA_025359665.1 Caulobacteraceae bacterium | reverse complement strand
TGTCCGCTCCTGGTTTCGTGGCCGCTAGAAGCATGGCGCGGACCGTCGCGTCCAGCCCGGTCGATCTCGACGGTTGGCCAAGGATCGGTCAATCTCGCTACCGCTAAAGCGGCTTCAATGCCGGATCGCGATGGGGAGGATCGAAAATGGAGAAAATCATCCGCCTCGTCTTTATAGCCACAACGCGGCCGTGAACCCGCCGCCGCCACGCCGAGCGCGGATCGTGCTGGTGACCCCGGGCGGCGGGGTGCTGGGCGCTCTGGCGGCCGTGAAGGTGGCGACGCCGTGGTGGCAGGACATCGCCCCGGTGGTCGAGGCCGTCCACGCGGCCCATGGCGCCCAGATAACGGTCCTGCGCCTGCTCGAGGTTGGCGTGCCCGACGCCTCGGGGATCGAGATCACCTATCTGGCGGAAACCACCGACCCGGTCGCCGTGGGGCCTTGGGACGGCGTGCTTGACGATCATCCCCTGCGGCTGGCTTATGCCCGACCCGGAGGGCCAGCCGCCGACCTGGCCTGGGCCGAGCGGGTGTTGACGGCACACGGTTTCGTCCGCGCCGGTCCGGCGGTGCAGATCCGCACCTGGAACCTCTCCAGCCTGTGGCGCATCCCGGTCGAGGGCGAGACCCTTTGGCTTAAGGCGGTTCCGCCGTTCTTCGCACATGAAGGCGCGGTGCTGGAGGCTCTCGCGGGTGGCCCTGTCCCGACCCTGCTGGGTCATGAACCTGGCCGGGTCCTGATGCGGGAGGTTGCCGGCGACGACCTCTACGAGGCCGCCACGCCGCTGCTGCCGCCGATGGTCGAGCTGCTGGTGGCGCTGCAACGGACCTGGGCCGGCAAGACCGAGGCGCTGTTCGCCCTGGGGCTGCCCGACTGGCGCGGCCCGCGCCTGACCGAGAGGATCGGCGATGTGCTCACGCGCAACGCCGACGTCCTTTCGCGGGATGATCGGGCCACGCTGCGGCGTTTCGTCGACGACCTGCCTCGGCGATTCGCGGATATCGCCGCCTGCGGCCTGCCCGACACCTTTGTGCACGGAGATTTTCATCCAGGAAACCTGAGGGGAGGCGCGGGCGCTCTGACCGTGCTCGATTGGGGTGACTGCGGTGTCGGCTGCCCTCTGCTGGATCAGCCGGCTTTCCTCGGGCGAATCCGCGCCGACGCCGTCGAGGTTTGTCGCCAGCGCTGGCATGACGCCTGGAGAGCCGCCGCGCCAGGATCGGATCCGGATCAAGCGGCGATCTTGCTGGCGCCTGTGGCCGCCGCCCGGCAGGCGGCGACCTACCAGGGGTTCCTGGACAACATCGAGCCCTCCGAACACCCCTACCATCGCGACGATCCGGGCGAACGGCTCGGCGTCGCCGCGGCGTTGGTAAGGGCCGAGACCTGACCGGGCCGTCTACGTTCACGACAGGTTCAGTTCCAGACCTTTAGGTCGGCCGCCGAAACGACGACGAACTGACGGAAATCGACAATGACCAAGGTGCTGAACGCGGCGGTGGCCGCCCTGACGATCGGGTTGGCGGGAGCGACGGCCGGCTCGGCGTTGGCTCAGGTCTACTATGGACCTGGGCCCTATGCGCGCGTCTATCCTCGACCCTACCCTCATCGCTACTATGCCCCCCGGTATTTGGGCGGGGTCGTGGTCGCCGAGCCCTATGGCTACGGCCCGCCGCCGATCTACTACGGCCCGCCCGGTCCGCCGCCGCCCTATCCACCTCCGCCACCCCCACCGCCTCCGCCGCCGCCCCGATATTCTCCGCCCCCGGCGCCGGTCGCGGAGGTGGTCGAGGCCCGGAACTTCGTGGTCTATTTCCCCTTCGACAACGCCCGGATCACCCCAGGCGCCCAGTCGGTGATCGGCGACGCCGCGGCCTACGAGCGCCAGAACCCGGGCGCTCGCGTGACTATCGTAGGCTATACCGACGCCAGCGGTTCGGAGGGCTACAATCAGACCCTCTCGGAGAAGCGGTCCCGGGCCGTGCGCGCCGCGCTTGAGGCCGCCGGCGTGCGCGACATCGACATGGACTGGAAGGGCAAGCATAACTTGGCCATCGCCACGCCGGATGGCGTCAAAGAGCCCCGCAATCGCCGCGTCACCATCGTGGTGCGGCCGGCGAACTGACCGAGACGAACTGACCGGGGCCGTGGCCTTCGATATCGATACGGTCTAGACTCGGAGCGTCCTGGCGACGCCCCGGTCAAGCGGGCGCGCCGGGCCGGGCGAGGACCGGGGTCGAGGCGCGGAAATGATCGGGACGAAGACAGGCTCAGTGCTGGCCTCCGTGGCCCTGGCGGGGGCGTTCTGGACGGGCGCGGCCTCGGACGAGGCGGCGAAAGCCTCGGGCGCATATCATGCGCCGCGCGGCCCCGACGGCCATCCCGACCTCAACGGCGTGTGGCAGGTGCTGAACACCGCCAACTTCGACATCCAGCCGCACATGGCCAGAGCCGCGATGGCGCTCCGGCCTGGCCCGAGTGGTCCGGTGCCGGACAAGCCGGTCCTGGCCCTGGGTGCGGTGGGTTCGGTGCCAGCCGGGTTGGGCGTGGTGGACGGTGGCGAGATTCCCTACAAGCCCGACGCCCTGGCCAGGAAGGTCGAGAAT
>JANYFU010000385.1 GCA_025359665.1 Caulobacteraceae bacterium | reverse complement strand
TCGACGCCGTGCTGGTTGGTGTCGCCAAAGGCGCTGCGCTTCCAGCCGCCGAAGGTGTGGTAGGCGACCGGCACCGGGATCGGCACATTGATGCCGACCATGCCGACATTGACGCGCGAGGCGAACTCGCGGGCGGCGCGGCCGTTGCGGGTGTAAATGGCGACGCCGTTGCCGTAGGGATGCTCCGACGGCAGGGTCAGCGCCTCCTCGAAGGTCTCGGCGCGGACGATCTGCAGCACCGGGCCGAAGATCTCCTCCTGATAGGTCTTCATGTCCTTTTTCACGTGATCGAACAGCGTCGGGCCGATGAAGAAGCCCTTCTCGTAGCCCTGGAGCGCGAAGCCGCGGCCATCGACCACCAGTTCGGCGCCCTCGTCGGCCCCCATCTGGATATAGTTTTCCACCTTCTGCTTGTGGGCGGCGGAGACCACGGGGCCGTATTGGGCGGCCGGATCGCTGGAGATACCGACCTTCAGGGTATCGATCTCCGAAAGCACCCGCTCGCGCAGCGCGTCGGCGGTCTTGGCTCCGACCGGCACCACCACCGGCAGGGCCATGCAGCGCTCACCCGCGGAGCCATAAGCGGCGCCAATGAGGTCCTTCACCGCCTGGTCGAGGTCGGCGTCGGGCAGGATGACGCCATGGTTCTTGGCCCCGCCCATGGCCTGGACGCGCTTTCCGTGCGCCGCGCCGGTGGAATAAACATAGGAGGCGATGTCGGACGAGCCGACGAAGCTGATCGCCCGGACCAAGGGGTGGGTCAGAATGGCGTCCACCGACACCTTGTCGCCATGCACCACGTTCAGCACCCCGGCCGGAGCCCCGGCCTCCATGAACAGCTCGGCCAGCCGCACCGGCAGGCTGGGGTCCTTTTCGGAGGGCTTGAGGATGAAGGTGTTACCCACGGCGATGGAGATGCCGAACATCCACATCGGGATCATGGCCGGAAAGTTGAAAGGGGTGATGCCGGCGCACACACCGAGCGGCTGGCGCATCGAATAGACGTCGATGCCGGGGCCAGCGCCTTCGGTATATTCGCCCTTGAGGATATGCGGGATGCCGCAGGCGAACTCGATCACCTCCAGGCCGCGTTGGATATCGCCCTTGGAATCGGCGATCACCTTGCCATGCTCCGAGGACAGCAGGCCCGCCAGTTCGTCCATCCGCGCTTCGACCAGGCGCTTGAATTCGAACATGACCCGCGCGCGGCGCTGTGGGTTGGTCGCCGCCCAGCCGATCTGCGCGCGGGCCGCGACCTGGACCGCCGCGTCGAGTTCGGCGGTTGAGGCCAGGGCCACCCGCGCCTGGACCTCGCCGGTGTTGGGATTGAAGACCTCGCCGAAGCGGCCACTGGTCCCGGCCAGCGCCTGTCCATCCACGAAATGCTGAATTTGGCGCATGAGCCGTCTCCCTGAGCCGTAACAATCACGACTGCTTGTTTTTCTCTTAACCCGCTATTGCTTGGGAACGAAAGGCTGGCTGAACAGCACGCCGTTCCAGGGCAGCGGCTGAATCGCCAGGGTGGGCCCCTTGGGATCCTTGACCGCCTTGGCGTCGGCATAGACCACCCGCACGACCACCGGCGAGTCGGAAAGCAACGACACCTCGCAGTTCAGCCGAAAAGTTCGTGAGCCGCTGGGCCAGGGGGCGGCGTTCTTGCCCACGCCGCACTGGCGATCGCCGATATCGATCTCGAGTGCCTGGATCGCGTCGGCGCCTTGCGAGGTGGAGGTTCCCGTCGCCTCGATCAGATATCGGCCCGCCGTCATGGCCGGGATCACGCACTGGGCCTCGGTGGGGCCGAGGCTTCGGCAGGCGGTGGCGGGTATGGTGGGTTGATTGTAGCCCGCGAAAGCCCGAGGCAACGGACCGACCGGCGCCGGCGCCGCAGCGACCGATACGGTGAACGCCGGCACGGCGAACAGGGTTATGGCGATGAGAGCAATCGTCGCGCGCATGTCGCGTTTCCTCCAGACGGAGCGGTCTTAGAGCGAGGGCGGGCGCCGGCACAAGCCATGGCCGCCCTTGACCCGGCGCTCCAGGCGGAGATCATCAGGCTTTGAGCGGTCGGGGAGAACAGCGCCATGGGTCGAGGAATCATCCGCGTGGCGATGCTTGGGGCCCTGTTGGCGGCGCCCGCCCACGCGGCACCGCCAAGTGTCCGTATCGAGAGTGGTGAATTGCTTGGCCTGGAGGTCGGGCCGGCGGCGGTGTTTCGCGCCATACCCTACGCCGCACCACCGGTCGGCGCTCTGCGCTGGAAGCCACCCGCCCCCGCTCGGCCGTGGCATGAGCCGCGGGACGCGAAAGCCGCCGGCCCCGCCTGTCCGCAAAAGGTCACGCCGGGAGTTCCCAATCTGGGCGGCTATATCGGGCCGACCGATGAAGACTGCCTGACCATCGACGTCACCGCGCCCAAAGCCGCTCGGCGCGCGCCGGTGATGGTGTGGATCTATGGCGGCGGCAATGTCGCGGGCGCCACCAACCTGCCCAGTTACGACGCGGTGAACTTCGCCCGGGACGGGGTGATCGTGGTGGCGATGAACTATCGGCTGGGTGCGCTTGGCTTCTTCGCCCACCCGGCCCTGACCGCCGAGGCGCCGCGGGATCAGCCGCTGGCCAACTATGGCCTGATGGATCAGATCGCCGCGCTGATGTGGGTGAAGCGCAATATTGCCGCTTTCGGTGGTGATCCCGCCAACGTCACCCTGTTCGGCGAATCCGCCGGCGGCGAGGACGTCCTCCAGCTGATGGCCACGCCATCGGCCAGGGGCCTGTTCCACAAGGCGATCGTCCAGTCGGGCGGCGGCTGGAGCCCGGCGCCCAGCCTCGCCGAGGCCGAAACTCGCGGCGCGACGCTGGCGACCCGGCTTGGACTGGCTGGCGGCGCGGCCTCGGCCGAGCAGCTTCGGGCCATTCCCGCGGCCGATCTGGTCACCCTTTCGGCGAACCTCGGTCCGGTGATCGACGGTCGGCTGATCCGCCAGACCCCTCGGGTCGCCTTCGCGCGCGGCGAGGCCGCGCCGGTCCCCCTGATCTTCGGCTCCAACAGCAACGAGGCCTCGTTGCTGGGCCCCGCTGGTCTGGCTCCCAAGGCGGCGTTGGCGCGCGCCCTGTTCAATGACGCGGTGATGGGCGCGCCGGCGCGCTGGGTAGCGGCCAAAGCCTCGGCTCGGGCGCCGGCGTGGCTCTACTATTTCTCCTATGTGCCGGAACGGCAGAGGGGCATCCGTCCGGGGACCAACCACGCCTCGGAAATCCCGTTCGTGTTTGATTCCCTCGACGCCGTGCCTGGCCGGACGCCGCTGATCACCCCAAGCGAGCGGGCCGAGGCCGCCCTGGCGCATTCCTGTTGGGTCGGCTTCGCCCGCGCGGGGTGGCCCGATTGCGCTGG
>JANYFU010000285.1 GCA_025359665.1 Caulobacteraceae bacterium | reverse complement strand
GGCAATGATGGCTATTATGACGCCGCCAACGATCCCACGGGACCTGGCGGCCCGAAGGCCGACCGCCTTCTGAACGTGGACGATCTAGACGCATAGCGAGGGCGGCCGGAATACGAGGGGGTCCGGCGGTTCCAAATCGCTACTGGAACGCCGGAAGACCTGATGCTCGGGGTCGCGGATACGGTGCGCCACGTCGAGGTCGAAGGTTGCCGTATCATTCTCGATCTGCGGACCGGTCAGTATCGGGTCCTTGATTCGATCGCCTCGGTGATGTGGAATGTCATCTTGGGAGCGGCGCCAAAAGTTTCGGCGGTGGCGGCGCTTTCGCTGAACTATGACCTCCCACCCGAGAGAATTATCGCTGATCTGGACAATTTCACCGAGACCTGTCTGGCGGAGGGGTTGCTGACCGCGGACGGGCCGTCCGGCCATCCTGTCGCCGAACAGGCTCCCTCCGCATCGTCAAAAACCACACACAGGCCGAGTTGGCCGCGCGCCCTCGGCGCATTGATCTGGACAAACCGGATGCTTTCGCGGCCCCAGGGGTTCGCCAGGGTCTATGCGCTCTGCGCGCAACTTCCCGCCAGGACCGGCCCATGGCCTTTGGATAAGGCCGTCGCCGCCTTCATCCGCGCCGAAAATCTGTACTGGGCGCGCCGCGCGCCCGACGATTGTCTGGGCCGCTCGCTGGCCCTGTACCGATTTCTCGGTGAGTGCGGCATAGAGTGCCGGCATCTGATCGGCGTCAGCCGAATACCCTTTCGCGCCCACGCCTGGGTTGAGTGCCGTGGCGAAGCCCTGCTCGATCGCCGCGGACTTTCCACTTCGCCCATCGCCGTCATGGCGCCCGGGAACTAGGGGCCGCGCATGGATTTCCGCGGCGAACTGTCTCCGAGCGGCCGGCTTTCGACCAATCGCGACGCGGAGACGCGGGTAGCCGGCCCGGCCTCCGCCGTGCAAGTGCTGTTCAAAGGCTATGTTTCCGATCGGCCGGCGCTGACGGCGAAACTTGGCGTTGATCATGCCCTCGACGACTCTCAGCTGATCGCCGCGGCCTATCGCGCCTGGGGCGAGGCGTTGCAGATCCACGTTTCCGGGGCCTATGCGGCCCTGTGTTTCGATCCTATCGCCAGGACCGCCGTGCTGACCCATGACGCCCTGGGCGTGGGCGCGGCCTTCTATCGGGTGGACGCAAATGGATTCGCCTTCGCGACCAATCTGATCGACCTGCTGACCGTGGAAAACACCAGCGAACTCGATGATCGCTATTTCACCGCCTACATGGCCAACGGTTACGTCTGTTCTGAGTCGACGCCGTTTCGGTCGATCAAACGGCTTCTGCCGGGGAACAGTCTTTCCTGGACGCCCAAGGGCGCTCGCGCCGTGCGGGGCTGGCGCGTGGCCGACGCCCCACCGGTGCGCTATGCGCGGCCGCAAGACTATCAGGATGCTTTCAACGCCTTGCTGTCCGGTGCGATCGCTTCCACCACCCCGGCGTCCGGAAACACCTGGGTCGCTCTTTCCGGCGGCCTGGATTCCGCGACGGTCGCTTGCGCCGCGGCGCGGGCGGAGGTGGGTGGGCTGGCCGGCTATTCCCTGATCTATCCCGACTATGAACCGGCCGACGAAAGCCGCTGGATGAGGGCCACCACCGAGCACTGCGCGATCCCGTGGCGTACCATCGACGCCAAGACCGCGCTGCCGTTCTCGGTGCTGCCGGAGGAGTTCGTCGGCGAACCCAGTCCGTTTCAGTTCCATGGCGCGCTGCGCCTGGCCCGGGCCGAAACCCTGAAGAGCTATGGTGTCACCCATCTGCTGACGGGGGATGGCGGCGACGCCATTCTGGCCACATCGCCGGGCGCCAGCCCTACCCACTTGGCCGATGGAGTGTTCAGGGGTCGACCGGGCGACACTCTGACGGCGATAAATCGCTGGCGAAAGCTCGCGGAGGAGCCACGCCCCTGGGCCTACTGGATGCGTCACACCCTGATAAGGCCGACTGTCCAGCATCTGCTGGGGCGATCGATCCGCGCCCAGCCGCCGCTGGCGCCGCCGCCCTGGGTGTCGCGAGATTTTAGCGAAGCCATGTGGCGATCGGTGAGGCGGAGCCACCGTCTGGCCGCCCGCTGCGATACGCCGGGCCATCAGGTTATCGCCGACACCCTCTGGTGTGTCGCGCTCTCCCTTGACCGAGGGCAGGCGCGCGACCCGGGATATGAGACCCGTTACCCGCTGCTCCATAGGCCGTTGGTCGAGTTCATGTGCGGCGTCCCCTGGGAGGAGAAGCTGCACCCCCAGTGCGACCGCTACCTGCAGCGGCGCGCGCTAAGAGGCGTTCTGCCGGAGCTCGTGCGTCGGCGCGCGTACAAGACGGTCGGAACATGGGGCTTCGTGGAAGGCCTGAGACGCTCGCCGATGTGGTTCGAACACCTCTGCGACCAATCCCAGATCGTGGACCGGGGCATGACCACGGCCGAAGACTGGCGGCGGGCGGTGACACAGGCGTCACTGGGCCAGACCCACGGCGACCGCTACTTCCTGACCGCGGCGGCGATCGAGTCATGGCTGAAAGGCCTCACGGCGTGGCGATCCGCAGCCGCCGCTACTTTCCGGCCGAAAGACTTACGCCGCGGAGATTAGACAGCACCTTGGCGGTGTCCTTGCGCATGCCCTCGCGCACCAGCGAGGCGGGGGCCATGATGTCGGCAGCCACCAGATTTTCGTAGATCACCCGGGTGCCGGCGCCATTGTTCAGCGCCTCCAGGCGCCATTGACCGTCCTCGATCCTCAGGTTGCCGCCGGCTTTCTTGAATCGGATCAGGCTGTAGGGCTGGTAGTCCGACCGATAGACATTGTGGATGCTGGGAATGAACAGGCCGCCCTTGGTCACGGTCTCCTTGATGTCCCAGCCGTTCCGCTCAGCGTCACCTTGGAGAACACGGCAGGTCAGGGCGCTGGTGATCAATTTCTTGATGTATCGGCAGTCGTTCATCACCGCCCAAACTGTCTTGGGCGGGACGGGGATGTCTATCGCCGCATGGATCAGACCCGCGCCGTCGCCGGCGGCGGCCACCTCGGAATAGGCCTGGCCCGAGGCCAAGGCGCGGGCGGCTGTCGAAGGTGGCGACCAAGCGTGGGCCAAGACCGGCGACGTCAGGCAAGCCAGCGCCACGGCGGATAGCAAAATTGACTTCACCGGAAGGGCGCTCCGCACAGGCTGCACTTTCAACGTAGCGCGGACCGCCCTGGATCACGGAACGCGACCCGGCGGTATCAAGTTTCGACGTAACCCACAAACCCGAGGGCGGCGATCAGACAGCGGCGAGGAGCGCCCCACGACGCGCGCGAATCGCCCCGCCGACGCTGCATAGGCCAATGAGCATCATCGCCCAGGCGGCCGGCTCGGGAACACCACCGGCGGAGGCCACGAGTTCCACCGCCGCGCCGCCGTCGCCGAACGGCGACAGCAGGGGCGATCCGGTCACGGTGTAGTCGCCAGGCCCCAGCGTATAGGAAGCATGACTGAATTTCGGGGAGGCGAAGGCGGCGTCATAGTCGGCGCCGATACCGGTTCCGTCAGAGAGGGGCGTCGATGTGGCTCCCTTGTCCACCCCG
>JANYFU010000258.1 GCA_025359665.1 Caulobacteraceae bacterium | reverse complement strand
TGTCGAGATCGATAGCGCGCTTGTCGAGCAGGCGCGCGCGGCTGGAGTCGCCTTGGATGACGCCGCCGAAATAGGCCTGCGCATCGCCCTGGCCGATGCGGGTCGGGGACGCCCGCTTGGGATCGTCGCCAGCCACCTCAGGCGGATTGCCGATCCAGTGGCGGCTGATGCTCGCGGGCGGCGCTGGGCCGAGGAAAATGCCGATGCCATCCGGGTTCACAACGCACGCATCGCCGAGCGCGGCGTGTTCGGTGAAGACCTGCGACGCTGGTGAGTGAGACAGTTCGACATCTTTCGCAACCCGTCGGAGGCGTCGAGAAGATTTGCCCCGTTCTTAGTCGCGCTTCAGTCCCATCATCTCTCCCTGGACACCGTTCTCGTCGCGCCGCTGGTCAATGACAAGCGCTCGACGTCCGTCGAAATCGCCGTGAGCGTCGAGGGCCAATCGCTGGTGGTGGCGCTCACCGAGATGGGACATCAGACGCGCGCTCGATCGGCTATTCACCGGTTTCTAGAATGGTTCCATGACCCCGACTAGTCGCGCGGGCCATTGCCGCGATCGCCCCTTGACCCGGCCTCTGGGGCCGCACCGATACGGATGGCGGTCAACAGCAAGTGAGGTGATTCGTGAGTTCTTCCGCCCAATTCCTCAACCCTTCCGACGCAGCCCGGCGACTCGGCGTCTCCGCCAAGGCGCTCCGGCTGTACGAGCGGCGTGGCCTGGTCACGCCGGCGCGCAGCGCCGCCGGTTGGCGGGTTTACGGTCCGGATCAGATGGCCAGGGCCGCCGACATCGTGGCCCTGCGAGCGCTTGGCCTCAGCCTCGCGCAGGTCGCGCGCGTGCTGGAGGGCGACACCAAGGATCTGGAGCCGGCTCTGGCGTCGCACCAGGCGGCGCTCGAAGGTCAGATCCGCCAGCTCGCCGGGGCGGTGGAGAAGGTCCGCGACTTTCGCGCCGACATCGCGCGGGGCCAGCCGCCCGCGGCAAGAGATCTTGCGCGCATGATGCGGCCGCGCGGCGAGCCCACGGTGGCGTTCGATCTTCCATGGCCGTGGGGCGGCGAACGGTTTGAATTGCGTGACATCCGGCCGCTGAACTTCATCGTCGGTCCGCTTGGCAGCGGCAAGACCAGGCTCGCCCGGCGACTGGCGGAAACCCTGCCCGGCGCCGCCTTCATCGGCCCTGAACGCGCGGCCGACGCCGACGCCGCCCGGGCTCGCCTCGACGGCGACCCGGCCCTCAGATCACGGGTCGAGGAGAGCCTGGCCTGGATCGTCGAGGACGGCGCCGCGCACTCGGACGCCCTGTTCGCGCTGCTGGTCGAATTACAGACCGAAGGCCCCGCCATCCTGGTTATCGACATGGTCGAACAGGGGCTGGACCAGGCGTCGCAGGAAGCGCTGATCGCCTATCTGCGCCGCCGAGGACCCGCCGGCCAGCCACTGTTTTTGCTCACGCGCTCGTGCGCGATCCTGGACCTGGCCGCCGTGGGCGCCGATGAGGCGATCCTTCTTTGCCCGGCCAATCACAGTCTTCCCACCCGGGTCACCCCATGTCCGGGCGCGCCAGGATACGAAGCCGTCGCCACATGCCTGGCGTCTCCGGAAGTCCGGGCGCGGACGGAGGGCATGATCGCGTGGCGGCCCTCGTGAGCAGCGTCCCTTCGCCGATCCGCCCGCGCGTCGCCGCTTGCGGAAGGATCGGGGGTCTTTGGGATCGGGCCTGCGGATCCTCAGCCGGCCGCAAACCCAGCGTGGCGCCCTGCCGCGTGCGACCTGGCGCGAGCTGGCTGGTGCATTGCTTTAGCGTCCCGGCCGGGACACGGTCCGACATGTCCGCAAATCTCCACGATGGCGACGATCTGACGATTTCGCCGATCGAACCCGACCACGCCGCCGAAGTGGTGGATGTTCTGATCCGTGTCGCCGCCTGGGCGGAGAGCGTAGGGCCGAGACTATGGACGGCCGAGGACTTCCCGCTGGACGTCTACGTCGCCCATGCCCGGGCGGGCGAGCTGTTTGGCGGCTTCCTGGGGGGACGCCTGATCTCGTGCATGCTCCTGCAGACCGAAGACCCGGTCTATTGGCCCGAAGCCAGCGGCGGCGAGGCGCTCTATCTGCATAAGCTCGCGGTCGATCGAAGCGCCGCCGGACGAGGCGTGGGCGTGGCGATGATCAACTGGGCCTGCGCGGCCGCCCACCGGCTCGGCGCTTCGTTCCTGCGCCTGGACACGCTCCCCTCCGGGGTTCTGCCGAATCTGTATGCTGGTCTGGGATTCGAGCCTGTCGATCCGAACCCCCGCGATTTCGGCGGCCAGACGATGGTGAGGATGCAGCTTCGGCTGAAACCGACGCTCGATCTGGCGAGTTGGGGCGAGAGGGCCATATCCGCGCCATGACCGAGGCCGTCTTCCCAGTCGCCCCAGACACCGCCGCCCTCGAACGGGGGACGGTGCTCGCCCCGCGCTTCAACACCGACGGGCTGATCGCCGCGGTGGCCACCGACGCCGCGAGCGGCGAGGTGCTGATGCTGGCGTGGATGAACGCCGAAGCGCTGAAGCGTACGATAGACAGCGGCCAGGCGCATTATTTCAGCCGGTCGCGCCAGGCGCTGTGGAAAAAGGGCGAGACCAGCGGCCAGGTCCAGACCGTGCGGGAGATGCGGATCGATTGCGACCAGGACGCGGTGTGGCTGAAGGTGACCGTCGGCGGAGATGGCGGCGCCTGTCACGTCGGCTTCCGCTCGTGTTTCTATCGGGTGGTCGAGGACGGGACCCTGGTGGAGCGGCCTTGACTGATCCGACGGCGATCGAGGTCAACTTGACCGAAACGAAAGGACGGCTCGATCGCGCCCTGGCGGACGCCCTGCCCGATCTGTCGCGCGCCCGGGTCCAGGCTTTGATGGGCGAGGGTGCGATCACCCGGGAAGGCGCGCCGGTGACCGACGCCTCGGCCAAGGCGGCGCCGGGTCTCTATCGGCTGATCGTGCCGGCCGCCCTGCCTCCCGATCCCCAGGGCGAGGACATGGGGCTGACGGTGCTGTTCGAGGACGCTCATCTGATCGTCATCGACAAGCCGGCCGGCATTTCGGCCCATCCGGCGCCGGGCAGCCTTTCGGGCACGCTGGTCAACGCCCTGATCCACCATTGCGGAGCCAGTCTGTCGGGGATCGGCGGCGTGGCGCGGCCGGGGATCGTCCACCGACTGGATAAGAACACTTCCGGCGTGATGGTGGCGGCCAAGACCGATCTGGCCCATCGCGGTCTTTCGGCGCTGTTCGCGGCCCACGACATCGACCGGCTTTATGTCGCCCTGACGCGCGGCGCTCCAGGCCCCACCCGGGGAACCATCACCACCCAGATCGGCCGATCGACCGGAGACAGGAAGAAGATGGCCGTGCTGCGCCACGGCGGACGGGAGGCCGTCACCCACTATGAGACCCGGGCGACGTTCGGCCCGGCCGAAAAGCCGCTAGCCGCGAAGGTATCCTGCCGGCTGGAAACCGGGCGGACGCATCAGATCCGGGTGCATCTGGCGCACAAGGGCGCGCCCTGTCTGGGCGACCCGGCCTATGGCTCTGGCCCGCCGTCCCCGGCGGTGCGCGCCGCCATCGCCGACGCTGGCCTCGCCCGTCAGGCGCTGCACGCGGCCCTGTTGGGATTCCGTCATCCCATCACCGGAGAGGCGTTGCGGTTCGAGACCGAGCCACCATCTGACATGGCGCGCCTGGAAACCGCGCTCGGCGCCCTTTGAGGTTGGCTATAAGAAAGGCTGCGCGCGGGTTAAGAAAGCTTAAGGTGGGCAGGCCTTAAACCCGGCGCAACAAACGCCTATCTTGCACGTTCTGAAGACGGGTGATCCGCGAATGCGGTGAAAAGCACCCGTAAAGGGGACTTTCTAAATGGCCGCCGTAAACGCTCTGTCGGTGATGTCGCCTGACGGCGGTCTATCCCGTTACCTGACCGAAATTCGCAAATTCCCCATGCTGGCCAAGGATGAGGAGTTCATGCTGGCCAAACGCTGGCGCGAGCATGAAGACCCCGCCGCCGCCCACCGCCTGGTGACCTCGCACCTGCGCCTGGTGGCCAAGATCGCCATGGGCTATCGCGGCTATGGTCTGCCGATTGGCGAGGTGATTTCCGAGGGCAATGTCGGCCTGATGCAGGCGGTGAAGAAGTTCGAGCCCGACAAGGGCTTCCGCCTGGCCACCTATGCGATGTGGTGGATCCGGGCCTCGATCCAGGAATATATCCTGCGATCCTGGAGCCTGGTGAAGATGGGCACCACCGCCGCCCAGAAAAAGCTGTTCTTCAACCTGCGGAAGGCCAAGAGCGAGATCAGCGCCCTGGAAGAGGGGGACCTGCATCCCGAACACGTCAGCGCCATCGCCACCAAGCTGGGTGTGCTGGACAGCGAAGTGATCTCGATGAACCGGCGCCTGTCGGGTCCGGACGCCTCTCTGAACGCCCCGTTGCGCGCCGATTCGGACAACGAATGGCAGGACTGGCTGGAGGACAAGGAACAGGTCAGCCAGGAAACCCGTCTTGCCGAAGACGAGGAGAAGTCGCTGCGCATGGGTCTGTTGCAGGTGGCGATGACCGAACTGACCGATCGCGAGCGACATATCCTGACCGAGCGGCGCCTCAAGGACGAGCCGATGACCCTGGAAACCCTGGCGGCCGAATATGGCGTCAGCCGCGAGCGGGTGCGTCAGATCGAAGTCCGGGCGTTCGAGAAACTTCAACGCGCGATGAGGGCGGCGGCGGTGGAGCAGAACCTGGTCAACGCGTAAGCGGGCGCTAACCCCGGAACGGGTCGCGCATGATGATGATGTCTTCACGCTCGGGGCTGGTGGTGACCGCGGCCACTTGGGCGCCGATCAATTCCTCTATGCGGCGGACATATTTCACCGCGGCGGCCGGCAGATCCTTCCAGGAGCGGGCGCCTCGGGTCGCGCCTTGCCAGCCCTCGATCTCTTCGTAGATCGGCGTCACCGCCGCCTGTTCGCTGAGACCCGCGGGCAGGTAGTCGATCACCCGGGCGCCGATCCTGTATCCGGTACAGATTTTCAGGGTGTCCAACCCGTCCAGCACATCGAGCTTGGTCAGCACCACGCCCTGGATGCCGCTGATCGCCACCGACTGGCGCACCAGCACCGCGTCGAACCAGCCGCAGCGCCGCTTGCGGCCGGTGTTCGTGCCGAACTCATTGCCGCGCACGCCCAGGCGCTCACCGATCTCGTCACGCAGTTCGCAGGGGAACGGCCCCTCGCCCACCCGGGTGGTGTAGGCCTTGACGATCCCCAGCACATAGCCGCCGCCTGAAGGGCCGACACCGGAACCGGTGGCCGCCTGGCCCGCAACGGTGTTCGATGAGGTAACAAACGGATAGGTGCCGTGGTCGACATCCAGCATGGTCGCCTGGGCGCCTTCGAACAGGATCAGCCGCCCGTCCTTCATCGCCTTGTCCAGCACCCGCCAGGCCGGTTTGACGTAGGGCGTCACCTTGGGCGCCACCGCCAGCAGCATGGCCAGCAGAGCCTCGGCGGTAACCTCGGGCAACTCAAGCCCGGCGCGCAACGGCTGGTGGTGGGCCAGCAGACGCTCGATCTTGGTCTCCAGCGCGGCCGGATCGGACAGGTCGCAGAAGCGGATCGCGCGGCGGCCGACCTTGTCCTCATAGGCCGGGCCGATGCCGCGACCGGTGGTGCCGATCTTGCCGGCCCCGGCCCGCGCTTCGCGCGCGGCGTCCAGGTCGCGGTGCAGGGGCAGGACCAGGGCGGCGTTGTCGGCCAGCACCAGAATATCGGGATTGATGGTCAGGCCCTGGGTGCGCACCCGCTCGATCTCGTCCAGCAACGACCAGGGGTCCACGACCACGCCGTTGCCTATCACGCTGAGCTTGCCCTGGACCACGCCGGAGGGCAGCAGGGCGAATTTGTAGGTGCTGTTGCCCACCACGATGGTGTGGCCGGCGTTGTTGCCGCCCTGGAACCGCACCACCACGTCGGCCCGATCGGCCAGCCAGTCGATCACCCGGCCCTTGCCCTCGTCGCCCCACTGGGCGCCGATCACCGTCACATTACCCAAGTCGCTTTCGCCTCCGCTGCTGGTTGCACGGAAAGGCGACGCGAATGTGCGTACAAGGCCTTTCCGTGACCCTTTAGCGCGGGGCGCGCTACAATTCCAGGTCTCCCGACAGCGCGGCCTCGGCCATCGCGCAGTGCATGGCGATGCCGCGGGCCATCACGTCCTCGTTCAGCACCATGCGGTTGGAATGCAGCGCGCAGCAGGTGCGGTAGTCGCCGCCCTCGGGCGCCGCGCCGAGAAACACCATGGCCCCGGGGGCCTTCTGCAGAATGTAGGAGAAGTCCTCCGCGCCCATCATCGGGTGGGACATCGTCACCCAGGCGGTCTCGCCGAACAGCGCGCGGGCGGTGCGGGCAGCCAGATCGTTGACCCGGTCGTCGTTGACCGTGACTGGAAAACCCCGGTCGATATCGACCTCGACCTTCGCTCCATGGGCGGCGGCGATGCCCTCGGCCACCCGGTGGATACCTTCGTGCGCGGTGGCGCGGGTGCGCTCGGAGAGGGTGCGGAGGGTGCCGAGCAGACGCCCGTCCTCGGGAATGATGTTGTTGGTGGTGCCGGCCTGGATCTGGGCGATGGTGATCACCGCCGGCTCGAACACCGAAATGCGCCGGGTCACGAACATCTGCAGCGCGGTCACGATCTCGCACAGCACCGGGATCGGATCGAGGGTGTCGTGGGGCATCGAGGCGTGACCTCCGGCCCCGGTCACCTTGATGCGGATCACATCGGACGCGGCCATCAGGGTTCCACCCCGACCGGCGAACACGCCGGTGGGCATGTTGGGCGAGATATGCAGGGCGAAAGCGGCGTCGGGAATGGGATCGATCAGGCCATCTTCGAGCATGAACCGCGCGCCGTGCCAGCCCTCTTCCCCCGGCTGGAACATGAACATCACCGTGCCGGTCAGCCGGTCGCGCCGCTCGCAAAGGGCGCGCGCGGCGCCGGCGAGCATGGCGACGTGGGTGTCGTGACCGCAGGCGTGCATCGCGCCCTGGTTCAGCGAGGTGAAATCCAGACCGGTGTCCTCGGTCAGCGGCAGGGCGTCCATGTCGCCGCGCAGCAGAACGGTCCGCCCGTTGGCCGGCCCGCGCAGTATGGCCACCAGGCCGGTCGTGGAAGGACCTTCGCGAATCTCCAGCGGCAGGCCGGCCAAGGCCGCACGCACCTTGGCGGTGGTCTTGGGCAGGTCCAGCCCCAGCTCCGGCTCGGCGTGGATCGCCCGGCGCAGGGCGATGGCGGCGGGCAGGCCCGCCTCTCCCGCCGCTGTCCAGGTCTCGGCATCGAAGGTCATGGCGTTCATCGGGGCGCTCGCTGTGGTCGGCGTATCGAGATGATCAGAGTGCGCGCGTCGCTCGCTGCAAGTCCAGGGCCGCTTTTCTCCACCGCCGCTCCGAGGCTATGAGGGGGCCATGACCCGCCCAAGATTTCACCTCGCCTTTCCCGTGCGCGACCTCTCGGGGGCGCGCGCCTTC
This sequence comes from Caulobacteraceae bacterium, assembly GCA_025359665.1. Taxonomy (GTDB): domain Bacteria; phylum Pseudomonadota; class Alphaproteobacteria; order Caulobacterales; family Caulobacteraceae; genus Acaudatibacter. Next base: position 6,188 of record JANYFU010000258.1, on the reverse strand, counting down.
TACGGCGACCTGCTCGGTTGCCCAGAGGGCCGGTCCGCCGACGACTGGGTGGATTTCGATTTCCATGGCCACCAGATCGTCGCCCACCTTTCTGAGGAAGGGCCTGGCGCGGCCACCAACCACGTCGATGGCGAGGCCGTGCCGGTGCGCCATTTCGGCGTGATCCTGGAGCCGGACGCCTGGCGCGCGCTGGCGAATCGGCTGGTCGCCGCCGGGACCCAATTCCTGATCGCGCCGCGGACCCGTTTCGAAGGCCTGCCCGGCGAGCAAAGCACGATGTTCTTTCTCGATCCGTCCGGAAACGCGCTGGAGTTCAAAGCCTTCGCCGATGACGCCCAGGTGTTTGCCAAATGAGCGTGACATTTGAGGACGTCAAATCCGCCGCCGCCCTGCTGGCGGGCCACGCGGTCGAAACGCCGCTGCTGGAGAGCCCGGCCCTGAACGAGCGGCTGGGCGGGCGGGTGCTAATCAAGCCGGAAACCCTCCAGCGTGTCGGCGCCTTCAAGTTCCGGGGGGCCTACAATCGGCTGGCGCGCCTTACCGCCGAGCAGCGCGTCGGCGGCGTGGTGGCCTTTTCATCCGGCAACCACGCCCAGGGGGTGGCCCTGGCAGCCAGGTTGCTGGGGATGCCGGCCCTGATCGTCATGCCCCGCGACGCGCCGACGGTGAAGGTCGAGGCGACGCGCGGTTATGGCGCGGAGGTGCGGTTCTATGATCGCGCCACCGACGATCGCGAAGCCATCGCCGCCGCGACCGCGACCGAGCGGCGGGCGGTCGTGGTCCCGGCATTCGACGATGCGTTCGTTATCGCCGGCCAAGGCACGGTCGGGCTGGAGCTTGTCCGTCAGGCGGAGGCGAGGGGCGTGTCGATCGATCTACTGCTCAGTCCCGTCGGCGGCGGGGGCCTGCTCGCTGGTGTCAGCTTGGCGATCAAGGCTCTGTCTCCCAGCACCGAGCTCCATGGCGTGGAGCCGGCCGGGTTCGACGACACTCGGCTCTCGTTGGAAGCCGGCGAGCGTAGGGGCGCTCCGCCGGCGGCCAGGTCGCTGTGCGACGCGCTGGAATCGCCAATGCCGGGTTTGCTGACCTTCCCGATCCTGCAAAGGTCCCTGGCGAGTGTCGTGGCCGTTTCCGACGCCGAGGTGGCCGAGGCGATGCGGGTGGCCTACGCCACCCTGAAGCTCGTGGTCGAGCCCGGCGGCTCGGTGGCGCTGGCGGCGCTGCTGGCGGGCAGGATCGACTTGGCCGGACGCACCGCGGCAATCATTCTTTCGGGTGGCAACGTCGACGGCGCCCTGTTCGCAAAGGTATTGGCGGGGGAGATTTAGACGCGCCGGCGGGCGGTTGGTTCGCCACCTCCGTTGATCGAAATGCGAGCCACGGCTTCGGCCAGGGGTTCGACGGCGACGGCCATGTGGTGTGCATTGGCGTGCAACAGGCGCGCATCGTCCAGCATCAGACCGACATGGCCGCGCCAGAACACCAGATCACCGCGCGCCAGCGCCCCCTCCTCCACCGATATCCCCAGGGCCGTCTGCAGATAAGTATCGCGCGGACAGGCGAGTCCAGCGGCGTAAAACGCCTGTTGGACCAGCCCCGAACAATCGATGCCGACGCTGTCGCGGCCGCCCCAAAGGTAAGGCGTTCCCACGAACCGTTCGGCGACCTCCACTGGGTCCGCGAAGGCCGCGCCGATCGGTCTCAGATGGGCGCTGGCAATCCAGCCACCGCCCTCGATCCGGGTCAGGGCGCCGCTGGTTTCCGTCGCCGTGACCAGGGCGTTGAGGCTGAATGGCCCGCGCGAGGGCGCCTTGATCGACGGCTCCAGATAGGAGAACGAGCGCAGCGCGGTGACGCGGTGCGTGGGTTCGAGCGGCCGGGCGGACAGCCCTCCCGCCTCCACCCATCCCACATAGCCGTCGCGCGCCGCCTGGCCCCAGGCGAAGCCGTCCTCGATCTCCAGCACCTCGAACAGCTCGCCGAACAGCAGCTGGTCGAGCTGCTCGGCGTCGACGCTGGGGGCGGCGCGCACCGCGGCGGCGGGGATCACCAAGCGCATCGCCTTGGCCGCCTCGAAACGCTTGGCGCGAACACTCCCTTCGAGCGAGAGGCTGGCGAGATCGGGACGCGCCAGGGTCAGCCGCGGGTCATGGCTCACCGGTAGCGGGCTTCCAGCATGGCGAAGATCGCCAGGATCGCCTGAGCCTCCGCGCCGACCGGCCAACCGGGCCTTCCCCGGGGGTTCCAGGCGAAGATGTCGAAATGAGCCCATGGCCCCTTAGGGGCGAAGCGTTGCAGGAACAGGGCCGCCGTCACCGAACCGGCCTGGGCCCAGCCGTCCGGATCGTTCTTGATATCGGCGACGTCGCTATCGAGGGTGGCGGCGTAGGGCGCCCACAGGGGCATGCGCCAGATCGGGTCCTCGGCGGCGATGGACCCGGCCGCCAGGGCCGCCGCCAACTCGTCGTCATTGGTGTAGAACGGGATCACCTGCGGTCCCAGCGCCACCCGCGCGGCGCCGGTGAGGGTGGCCAGATCGATGGTCAGGTCGGGATCCAGCTCGCCGGCCCGGGTCAGGGCGTCGGCCAGGATCAGCCGCCCCTCGGCGTCGGTGTTGCCGACCTCGATGGAAAGGCCGCTACGCGAAGCCAGCACATCGCCCGGGCGCATGGCGTCGGCCGAGATGGCGTTCTCCACAGCCGGGACCAGCACCACAAGGCGGACCGGCAGCGCCAGGCCCATGATCATCCGCGCCAACCCCAGGGCGTGAGCCGCGCCGCCCATGTCCTTCTTCATATGGCGCATGCCGGCCGAGGGTTTGATGTCGAGACCGCCGGTATCGAAGGCTACGCCCTTGCCGATCAACACCACCAGCGGCCGATCCGCGTCGCCCCATGTCAGCTCGATCATCCGCGGCGCCCTGGCGGCGGTCGCCGCGCGGCCGACCGCGTGCACAGCCGGATAGCCAGCGTCGATCAGATCGTCCCCGACCACCACCGACAGGCTGGCGCCGTGGGTAGTCGCCAGATCACGAGCGGCGGCCTCTATATGGTCCGGCCCCATGTCGTTGGCCGGCGTGTTGACCATATCGCGAGTCAGGGCGCAGGCGGCCGCCTGGATCCGGACCCGCGCCACGTAGACGCCAGAGGGCGCGACCAGCCGCGGTACGGCGCCAGCCGGCTTCGCCTTGTAGCGATCGAACCGATAGGTTCCGAGCGCCCAGGCCAGGGCGAGATCGTCGGGAGCGAGCCCCGCCGCCGAACCGTCGATCCGGTAGTCCCCAGGCGGCAGTCGGGCGGGGAGCCCCCGGAAGCCGGCGGCGACTGGCGTGTCGCCAAGCCCGAACAGCACCCGTTCCAGCGCCCCATCCGGGGAGGGCACGAGAACGAGGTCACCGGCGGCGCCCTTGAAGCCACCGAGCGTCGCGGCCGCATGCGCGGCTGACGGGCCGGCGTCCAGAACCGCGGACGCATCACCGCGCGTAATGAGATGAATCGGAACGGACTCGCACTCGCTGGATCCGAAGCCCTCCGGATCGACAATGACCTCCATCACAGGCGATACCCCATAGACCTAAAACCCCGTCCGCCGTCCGCGCCCACCACACCCGTGTCTTAGCAGCCACAGTCGGCGCCGAACAACGCCGTACCCCGGGAACCAAAGCCGAGGACGCGAATTTAGGCTCGTGTAAGCGCTCCAGCGGGCGGCTTGAGGGCGATCCCTTCCCTAACGGGAGGCAGGGCAGCCGGCGGGCGGAACGACGGAACGCGAGACAAGAACATGCCGGCCTGATCGGCCGCCACAGGCAACGAGGGTAAATGACAATGAAACTGAAACTGTTGGGCGGAGTCGCACTGGCGGCGGGGCTGGCCACCTCCGGGGCCTGGGCCTCAGAGGACGGGTGGTACGGCGCGATCGACGTCGGCGGCCATCAGACCGAAAACTTCAACGCGATCGCCGTGGTTCCCGGCGTCTCGCCGTTCCGGTACAAAACTCGCGACAATGTCGTGGTTTTTGGCCGCCTCGGCTATCAAGTCATGCCCCACCTTCGCCTGGAAGTCGAAGGTGGCTATCGTCCGACCGGTTTGAAGGGTGTGTCCAGCATAGCCGGCAATGAAATTCTGCTCTGCAACAGCAGCAGTTCGGCCGCCTACGACCCCGCCGGCGGAGTGAGCGGAACCTGCGGACGTCCACAGGGATCGGTCAACACCTACAGCGCGATGGCCAACGCCCTGATCGACATCTTCCCCAACTCGCGCCTTGACCCGTTCATCGGCGGTGGCGCGGGCGTGGTGTTCACAAACATCAAAGCGCACGGCAATCTGGTCGGCCCTGGCCTGCCGCCACCGAGTTTTCAGGCTGCCGACGTTGACGACTCCAACACGGCCTTTGCCTATCAAGGCATCGGCGGTGTCTCCTTTCAGGCAACCGACCGCCTGAACATCGATCTGACCTATCGTTATCTCGGCAGCGACCGGTCTTCGTTCGGCCTCCACTCCGGCGGAGCGACCCAGATCTATAAGGCGCGATATGAAGACCAATCGGTGACGCTGGGCTTGCGCTACGCTTTTGCGGCCCCCGCGCCGCCCCCCCCGCCGCCGCCCCCGCCGCCGCCGCCTCCCCCCCCGCCTCCTCCTCCGCCCCCCCCGCCGGAGCCGATGGCGCCGCCACCCCCGCCGCCGCCGCCGGCCTATACGACCCGCGACTACGTCATCTACTTCCCGTTTGATCAGTTCGTGATCACGCCCGAAGCCCAGGCGGTTCTGCAGGACGCGGCGAAATACGCCACCGACGGGCACGCCACCAAAGAGGTGGTCGTGGGCCACACCGACACCTCCGGTTCAGTGGCCTACAATGTCCGACTGTCGGAGCGGCGCGCCAAGGCCACGGCCGACGGCCTGGTCTCGCTGGGCATTCCGGCCGCCAATCTGGATGTGAGCTGGAAGGGCAAGTCCGAACCCGCCGTGGCCACCGGCGACGGCGTCAAGGAGCCCCTGAACCGTCGCGCCGCGATCAAGATCATTTTCTGATCCCAGGCGTCACTTTAGTAGCGTGCGGAGAGCCCGGTCGAAGGACCGGGCTCTTTCGCTATGGCGGGGTCCGCGGTCACGGCTGTCGTGTTTTGCGGACTGTGTCTCCAAAGCCACAACTTCGGCGCCACAAACGTTGATCTCGTGCGACAAATGGGCATAAAGGGACTTATCGGAACTGGGGACTTTAGGGCTCATCGCGAGTCTAAAAAACCGCAGCCAAGGAAGGGATCTATCCATGAGATTGAAATTACTGAGCGGAGCCGCTGTGGCTATCGCCCTGGCCGCTTCCGGCGCGTCGGCGTCGGAACACGGCTGGTACGGCGCGCTTGATATCGGCGCGCATCAGCAAATGCCCGAAAACGCCACCTTCAGTGGTGTGGTGGTTTCGGCCAAGACCAAGGTCGATATCGCCGTATTCGGCCGCATCGGCTATCAGATCATCCCGCACCTGCGGGTCGAGGTTGAGGGCGGTTATCGCCCCGGTCTGCTGCGTGGCATTTCGCTCACCCAGGGCGGAACCGGCGTCGGCTACCTCTGCAACGTCAACAGCACTCTGGCGTTCACTAATAGTGGCACCACCGGCACCTGCGGCCGCACGGGCGGCGATCTGACGTCCTGGACCGCGATGGTCAACGCCATCGTCGATATCTTCCCAGATTCCAAATTCGATCCGTTCATCGGCGGCGGCGTTGGCATCAATTCTGTCGGCCTTAAGGCCGATGGCGTGCTGATTTCGCCGGCCTCGGACGGTGAAGGCGGTACGATTACGCAATCCAACCCGGTCTCCGTCGATGATTCCCGGCAGGTTTTCGCCTATCAAGGCATCGCTGGCGTCAGCTATCAGGCCACCAAGCGTCTCAATATCGACCTGACCTATCGCTATCTGGCCGGCGAGCCGATCCATCTGGCGCAGAATATCGCGGGCGGCCGCTATGAAGATCAGAGCGTGACGCTCGGCGTGCGCTATGCGCTGACACCCCCGGCGCCGCCTCCGCCCCCGCCTCCTCCGCCGCCGCCGCCTCCCCCGCCACCCCCTCCGCCGCCTCCTCCGCCACCACCACCTCCCCCGCCACCCCCTCCGCCGCCTCCCCCGCCACCCACCGATTGGGTCATCTATTTCCCGTTTGATCAGTATGTGATCACGCCGGAAGCTCA
>JANYFU010000251.1 GCA_025359665.1 Caulobacteraceae bacterium | reverse complement strand
GCCAGAGCGCCTGGGTGACGGGGGCGTCGAACATCCAAGCGCCGGCGGGGAGAGTGACCGCGTGACGGGGACCCTCGTCATCGTAGCGTCCGGGCTCGTCCGGCGGCGAACCCATCTGGAACGTTCCCTCGGGAATCCAGCGCATGCGCTGAACGACCGGGTCGCCGCGTTTGGGACGGACGGAGAACTCGACCCAGGGGCCGTGGGCGTCGCAGCCCCAGGCGTCGGCCCAGGGGGGCGGTGTGGTGGAGCGCCAGAAGGGGGGGAGGGGTTCGATCACGAAGTCGTTGCGACGGCCGTCTATGGCGCCGAGCAGCGCGCCGATGACCGACTCCGGCGCATCGTTCAAGGCGACGACGAGATCGGCGCCGTGCTGGCGAAGGCCAAAGCGGCGGCGCGGAATCTCCGGCGCGGGCGGCCGGCGGGCCGGGTCGTAGCCGGGTGGCGTGGGTCCGTCGGGGCGGCCGAGAGCCAGCCACAGCATCGTCAAACCCCGGCGAACCTGCTCGCTGGCCAGTTCGTCCGCGGAATCCGACGGCGCCCAGGCACCCGGCGGCAAGCGACCCTGCAAGTCGTCGAACCAGATGGCGCCGCCCACCAGACGCCGATCCCCCCCATAGACCTCCGCACCGAGGCGATAGAAGTCCGAGGCCATGGCCAGTCTGTCCGCCGCCGGGACGAGGGCCCTGGACGTCTCGTCGAGGCTGGCGATTTCCTCCTCCCACACCCACTCCAACCCTCCGCGCCAGCGCCTGATCAGCGCCAGGACCCTCAGCTTCACCGCAGGTTCCAGCCGCGCAAACGCCGCGAGTCGCGACTTCCGGAACTCCGGGTGGGGGGTCGCGGCCAGCGGGTTCCGGTCTATCAGGGCGGAGGACTGCCAGAATATCGACTCGATAGCCGCGCTCGGCGGCGCCGGGCGAATCAGGCGGCGAAGTCCCCTAAGGAGGCCTGGTTCGATACGGACGGCTGGCGCCGCGAGAGTCTGCAGAAGATCGAGTTGAGCGGCCATTCGATCCTGGTCGGGGGCGCTGGAGGTGGCGTCCCAGAAAACCAAGTCCCAGCAACGGGCGATCTGACGGACACTTCCATAGGGGCGGGCCGGAAGGATCGCCGCCGGGCGACAGCCCCGGCGGCGGAGCGCCCGGCCATAGGCCAACCAGCTGTCCGTCGCCTCGCCCCCATCGCCGGCGAGGGTGCCCAGGTCCGAAAGGGCGAGGACGACCGATCCTTGCGCCGACGGGGCGGCCAGTCCCTCCTCTCCCCATGTGTGTTCAGACACGCCGCTGATCGGCAGTCGCCGCTCCAACCCAACAAAGGCGGCGAGATAGTCGCCATGGTAGGGAATGAGGCGCTCGGCGCGATCGCGCACCAGCCGTACAGTTGTTCCCCAGCGTCGGCGGGGCTCAAGAGGAAGCGACAGCGGCGTCTCGCCCCGGCTGATCTTGCGGAGCAACTGCGGAATGTCGGGGTCTGGTCCCAAACGCAGGAGCGCCGCCGCACGGCGCAGGTGCGGGGTAACGGCGGCGAACGTTCCTGACGCAACGACCGGCGCCTCGTCTTGGATCGACAAGGGCGGCGCATCGTTCATCGCGAGGTCGGAAGCCGCACCCCATTCCGAAGTCACTGCGTCCACGTTTTCATAGACCTCCTCGCGCCAGAACGGGATCGGCGCCAACCTGGACCGCGCCTTGGACTTCGCCGGCCGGGGCCCAGAGCCCGCGCGCGACACCGGATCATCAACCAATCCTCGCCGCGGTATCTCGATCGCCCGCGGCTCATATCCCAGCCACTCGGCCGTCTGAGAAAGCCTACCGGCGGCGAGAGCGCGCGCGAGATCGGCCCGACCGCAGGGCACCCTCGGGATCGCCGTGACGACCGCGGGCCTGTCAGTCGACATATTTCTTCAAGGTGAATTCGGCGACCTGATCGAGGGCGGAGCTCTGCTTCTTGAGGTCACCGGGCGCCAAGGCGAGGACGGCGCGGACCAGATCGAGATATTCGGCTTGCCCGGGAAACGGCTGGAGCGTCGCGTCCTGAGCGGCGCGCCGATCGTCGGCCAGGAGTTCGGCCGAGCGCCGCAGGATCGTATCGTCCGCTTCGACGAAATGCGCCCGGCCTCGACGCATCAGGAGATCGATCAGGGCGTTGCGCTCCGGCGGAAGGCGCAGATGTATCACCAGGCATCGCCTCATGAAGGCGTCCGGCAAAGTCCGCTCATTGTTGGAGGTGATCACGACGAGCGGCAAGGGCGCGCGGGAGGCGATGGTCCGGCCAAGCCCCGGCGGTGTCATCTCTCCAGAACCGAGGGCTTCAAGAAGGCCATTCGGTACTTCCGCCTCGGCCTTGTCGATCTCGTCGATGAGCACGACGCATCCGTTTTTTGCCCTTTCGGCCTGGGCCGGGGCTGGCCGCGGGCTCCCGGTACGTTCCGCCTGTTTGTCGGCGTCCTCCCAGTGGAAGGCCCACCACAGTGGCCCAGG
>JANYFU010000234.1 GCA_025359665.1 Caulobacteraceae bacterium | reverse complement strand
CTCGCCGCCCCTGAACGGGATGGTGGCGACGCCTGTTGGAGGACCACAACTTGAATCTAGCAACCACACGGGCCAGGCTTCTAGCGTCGTCGATGATAACCGGCTTTGCCCTGATCGCCGGGACGGCGGCGATGGCGGCGGACGAGGCGCCCCAGGAACTGGTCGTTACCGGGTCGCGCATTCCCCAGCCGAACCTGACCAGCGTCAGCCCGGTCAGCGTTCTGAACTCCGACGCCATCCAGGCGTCGGGCGTGACGCGGGTTGAAGACGTGATCAACCAGCTGCCCTCGGCCTTCGCCGCCCAGGGCTCCAACATTTCCAATGGATCGACCGGCACCGCCACGGTCAACCTGCGCGGCCTCGGTTGCTCGCGCACCCTGGTGCTGATCGACGGCAAGCGCCTGATGCCAGGCGACCCGAGTCTTCCCTGCGCCGACCTGAACTTCATCCCCGACGCGCTGATCTCGCGCGTCGACGTGCTGACGGGCGGCGCCTCGGCCGCCTATGGGTCCGACGCTCTCGCCGGCGTCGTGAACTTCATCATGCGCCGCGACCTGGAAGGCATCAGGATCGATGCCCAGACCAGCGAGTTCTTCCACCATAATGGCAATACCGGGTTGGACGCGATCATCAACGCCAAGGCTGCGTCAGTTTCCCTACCCGACCAGTACAAGTTGCCGCCGACCGACGTCCATGACGGGCTGTCGCGGGAATTCACCGTGTCGATCGGGGCAAACTCACCCGACAACAAGGGCAATGTGACCGCCTATGCCGGCTATCGTTCGGTGGACGCGGTTCTGCAGGGCCGGCGCGACTACAGCGAATGCACCCTGAACTCCGGTGACGCTTTCACGTGCGGCGGTTCCGGCACCGCCTTTCCGACCCGGGTGGGCAGCTTCCTCGTAGACCCGACCACGGGCAATTCGTTCCGCGCACGCTTAGCCGGTGACCGATACAACTTCGGCCCGACAAACTACTATCAGCGTCCGGACGAGCGCTTCAGCCTCGGCGCCTTCGCCCACTACAAGGTCCAGCCCTGGCTGGAGGCCTATGCCGACCTGATGTTCGTGGATGACAAGTCAAACTATCAGATCGCACCCGGTGGTTATTTCGCCGGTTCCCGGCAACTCAACTGCGACAACCCCTATCTCGACGCCACCCTGGCCAATTCCAGCGCCGCCGTCGCGAACAGCATCTGTTCGGCCGCCGACATAGTGGCCGGCACGGTCAAGAATTTCGTTATCTCCCGCCGCGACATCGAAGGCGGCACCCGCAACGGCTCGTTCGATCACCAGCAATACCGCTTCGTCCTAGGCGCGAAGGGCGATATCGACCCCGTCTGGTCGTATGACGCCTATCTGCAATATGGACGGGTGACCCAGAACCAGGTCCAGACGGGCTTCTTCCAATCGACCAAAGAGCAGAATGCTCTGCTGGTGCATAACGTCAACGGCGTCCCGACCTGTGACTCGGTGGTCAATGGCACCGACCCGCTGTGCGTGCCGATCAACCTGTTCAAGACCGGCGGCGTAACTCAGGCGGCCCTGAACTACCTGCTCACCAACAGCTTCAACGGCGGCGCGATCACCGAACAACTGGCTGACGTCAGTGTTACGGGCAAGCTCGGCAAGTATGGCCTCAAGAGCCCCTGGGCCTCGGAGGGGCTGTCGATCAACGCCGGCTTCGAACAGCGATCCGAACACCTCGACTTCCAGGCGGACTCAGTCTCCAACAGCGGCCTGCTCGATGGCGCCGGCGGCGCTCAGCCGACGGTCAACAATGGCTACAACGTTTCGGAACTGTTCACCGAACTTCGCGCGCCACTCGTCAACGACATGCCGTTCATCAAGCTGTTGGACGTGTCCGCGGGCTATCGCTTCTCGCACTATTCGACGAAGCAAGAGACTCACACCTACAAGGTGGGCATCAACTATGAACCGATCGAGGGCTATCGTCTCCGCGCCAGCTATCAGCGCGCCGCACGGGCCGCGAACATCCTGGAACTCTACGCTCCCCAGAATGTGCAACTCGACGGCTCGACCGATCCGTGCGCTGGCCTGACCGCCGGAAATCCCAACGTCGCCAAGTGCATGACGGCGTTCAACTACACCCAGGCCCAGGTGCTGGCGATCGAGGCCAATCCGGCTCCGCAATACAACGGCCTGACCGGCGGCAATCCAAACCTGAACCCCGAAGTCAGCGAAACCTACTCGATCGGAGCGGTGATTCAGCCACCCTTCCTGCATGGCATGAACTTCTCGATCGACTACTTCAACATCAAGGTGAACAACTACATCAATGGTATCGGCGCCGATGTCATCGTCAATCGCTGCGTCGACACCCAAAATCCCTACTTCTGTAATCTCGTTCATCGCGACACCAACCCCAACAGCTTTGGCTCACTGTGGCTATCGACCAACGGCTTCATAGTCGATACGACCCTCAACACCGGTTACCTGCAAACCAAGGGCCTGGACTTCGAATATAACTATAAGATCAATCTTTCCGACATCGGTCTGGGTGACAAGGGCAGTCTAGCGCTCAACGTCGTGGCGACCTATCTGCTCGGCCAGCTGACCCAGAACTTGCCCGGCGACACGCCCTATGATTGCGCCGGCTTCTACGGCACCAAATGCCTGTCGCCGAACCCGACCTTCCGGTCCAAGACCAAGCTCACCTGGGCGACCCCCTGGTCCGGTCTGTCGATGTCGCTGCAATGGCGCCACTACAACTCGGTGGCCCTGGATTGCACCTCGAGCGATCCGCAGCTCACCTGCGACTTCTCCGCCACGGACGCCCGTTTAGGCACCCGCGACTACTTCGACCTCAGTGGTTCGATCCGATTCAAAGACTCCTACCGTCTGCGTTTCGGCGTGAACAATCTGTTCGATCGTGATCCGCCGCTGACCGGCGGCAACAGCTGCCCGACCGGCGCCTGCAACGGCAATACCTACGCTCAGGTCTATGACACCCTGGGCCGCTACATCTTCGTGGGCCTGACCGCTGACTTCTAAGTCCAGCGTTTCAAGCCAGACTCAATAAGAAGGGGCGGCGGAGCGATCCGCCGTCCTTTTTTTTTGTTGTCGATCGATCCTGGCGCGGTTCAATAGAACATGACGTCGACCGGCCCCTACCAGATCAGGCTGAATCTCGCGGGCCCGGGTCCGGCCCCGCCGATTCGCGATGCGGAAGCCGACCGCCCCACCCTCCGCGCGATCCAGACCAAGGCGCGCGCCGGTGAGATGGGCCAAGCCATCACCCTGTCGGAAGCCGCTCTCGGATCGGGACTCGAACATCCGATGGTGCTCAATCTCGTCGCCATCGGCCTGGAAAACCAGGGTCGACTGGACGAAGCCCAGGACCTGTTGCGGCGCGCGCTGGACCTGGCTCCCGGCGACCTTGGTGTGCTCAACGCCCTGGGGATCGGCGCCCTTCGGCTCGAGCGCTTCGCCGATGCGCTCGGATATTTCGAGACCGCCCTCGGCGTTCAGCCGAATTTCGCCGCCGGCCATGCCAACCGTGGGTCCGCCCTGCTTGGGCTCAGTCGCGTGGCGGAAGCCGAAGCGAGCCTGCGGCGAGCCCTTGAGCTGCAACCCGGTCACCTCGCCGCCCTGTCCGGCCTCGCGGCCATCGCCAGCCGCCGAGGAGATCATGCCGCGGCGCGAACCTTCGGCGAGACGGTTCTGCGGGCCGAACCCAATCATCCTGATTCCACCATCAGCGTGGCGACCGCCGAGCTGGCCCTCGGCGCACCGGACGCGGCCGAACAGCGACTTCACCGGCTTCTGGCCGATCCGAGGCCGACCGCCGTCGACCGCGCCACGGCTATGGGCCTGCTGGCGGACGTTCTCGACTCGCGGGGGCAGACCACCGAAGCCTTCGGCGCCTATAGCCAATCGAATGACCTGCTGCGCGCCCACTATGCGGGTCGGTTCGGCGCCGGCAAGGGAGCGTCGGCCGCGACGCTCCGCATGGCCGGTTATTATGAAACGCCCCGGTCCTTCTCCATGCCTGCCCAGTCAAAACGACCGGACGGGCCGGCGCTGGTGTTTCTGATGGGGTTTCCCAGATCCGGCACCACCCTGCTCGAGACGATTCTCGGCGGCCACGAAGCCGTCGAAACCCTGGAAGAGCGCGAGACGTTGATCGATGCGACCCGGGCATTCCTGGGAGACAACGCCGGGCTCGACCGGTTGATGAACGCCGGCGATAGCCACCTCGAACCCTATCGGGAGGCCTATTGGACCCGAGTACGGGAAGCGGGGGCGCGGCTGGACCGGCCGGTGTTTATCGACAAGGCCCCGTTGAACACCCTCAAGCTTCCGCTGATCGCCCGGCTGTTCCCCGACGCCCGGATCCTGTTCTCCCGGCGCGATCCGCGCGATGTCGTATGGAGCTGCTTTCGACGGCGCTTCCAGATCAATTCGCAGATGTATCCGTTGCTCACATTGGAGGGCGCCGCGGGCCTATATGCCGCCGCCATGCGGCTCGATGGGCTTCTGGAACCCATGCTGCCAAATCCCCGCCGTCTTGTTCGCCATGAACGGCTGGTGGTCGATTTCGAGAGCGAGGTCGAGGAAACTCTCGAGTTTCTCGGCCTGAACTGGCGGCCGGAGGTGGCCGACGTCGCCGCCCGCGCCGGGGCCGGGTCGATCGCCACGCCCAGCGGAGCGCAGATATCCCGCGGTCTGAACGCCGAGGGCGTCGGACAGTGGCGACGCTACCGGAATCAGATGGCGCCTGTTCTGCCTGTCCTGCGGCCCTGGGTAGACCGTTTCGGCTATGAGCCGAACTGATTCAAGGTCGATCCTGAAAGTCGTTCTTGGCGGTCATCATCGCGGTGATCAGGTCACGCTCGGCGGGACTTAGGAGTGGATTCCAGACGTCGAAGATCAGGATGACCCTCAGGGCGTCGGCCTCGTTCCACGCCTCATGTTCGATGGAATCGTCGAACACCCAGGCCTCACCGATTCGCCACGGGCGCGTCTCGGCGCCGACCCGAAAGAACGCCGGACCTGGCAGGATCAAGGGAAGGTGGACGATCAGCCGCGTATTGGCCGAACCGGTGTGGGGCGGGATGCGGGTTTTCGCCTCGAGCGCCGAGAACATGGCGGTCGGGGCGAATCCCGGCTGGCGGGCGATCGGCAGCGATTCGAGCAGCGCCGCGGTGCGCGGGCATCGGCGGCAGGCCTCGTCCTGGCGCACACCGTCCTTCCACAGGAAATAGGTGCTCCAGAGCCGCGAGTGGTTCAGTTCGCCCCACTGGTTGACCGGCGCGCCGGGCGGATAGGCGATATAGGGTGAGAACTGGTCGCCCTGGTCGCGCAGGGCTCCCGCCAGTTCTTCCTGGATGAACGGTGTAGCCGCCTCCAGCTCGGCCAGCCATGGGAAATCGGCGCGATCGTGAAAGGGAATAGCGGGCAGGCGTGGATAGTGCAGCAGCAGCGGCTGCTGCGGGTAGGGCTTGGCCCGTCCGCTGAAGATCTCCAGTCCCTCGTCGAACCGCGCCAGCGCCTCGCCCGCATATCGAGCCCGAAGCGGTTCGACGCTCCTGCGAAGGTGCTCGGCCAGGGTATCGCCGAAGCGGGCCACCGTGTCGCGCGCCTTCTGGACCGGCCCTCGCAGGCCTTCGGGCAGGTCCGGTTCGGCCGGGGCCAGGGCCAGGGCGTTCCGATAGATCGCCGCCGCCGCCTTCCAGCCGTAGGCCCGTTCGACCAGGGCGCCTTTGGAAAGCAGGGCGAGGAAATTATAGGGGTCAAGAGCCAGGGCGGCGTCGATCGAGGCCAGGGCGCCGCTAGTGTCGCCCAGCATCCGCAGGGCCAGGGCGCGGTCCATCAAAGCCTCGGCCGTCAGCGCCTCGCCGCTCAGTCTGGCTATGGCCGCGAGAGCCCCACGCGGGTCGCGTCTCTGCAGAGCGAGGCGGGCTTCCTCGGCAGGATTGTCTGGTGTCGAGATATCGCTCAAGGTCGTGCGCCCGGTCTTTGACTAGGGCGAACCTAGACCGCTTCGGCCTGGCGCACAAAATCCGCGCGGTTGGCGCGTCGGCGCGGTATTGGGATGGGATGGGTCACAGGCGATCTCTCCAGGGCGTGGCGATAGGCGGGGGAGCGGCGTGAGCTCGACCGCGGAAGACATTAGCGACTCCGAGGCGATGCGGGCGGAAGGCCGGGCCGGGGCGGCCGTCACCCTGCTGTCACGGCGAATAGAAGCCGGAGAGGCTGGCCTGCCCCTTCTGACCGCCTTCGGTGTGGCGCTCAACGCCACCGGGAGACTTGACGAGGCGATAGACATCTATGGCCGGGCGGCGCGGGACTGGCCGCGCAGCGGCGTGGCCGAGCATAACCTGGCCGGCGCCCTCGGCGACGCTCAACGTTTCGAGGACAGCGAGGCGGCCACGCGCCGGGCGTTCGCCAAGGGCCTGGACGCTCCGGAGACCTGGCTGGTCCACGCCCGGGCGCTGCAGGGTCAGGATCGCTTCGAGGAAGCACGGGCCGCCTATGGCGAAGCGTTGCGTCGGCGGCCGACCTATGCCGACGCCCATGCCGACCTCGCCGGACTGGTCTGGATGCTGACCGCCGACCTGAACGAGGCGGCCGCTTCGCTGGACGCTGCCCTGCGCCGATGGCCGGGCGACCCGGCGCTCAGCCTGAAGAAGGCCAAGCTGCTCGAATATGCGGGCGACCTGGACGGCGCCTACGGGGTCATCGCCAGAGCGATCGACCGTTTTCCGAACGAGACCCTGCTGCACGTTCCAGCGGCTCAGCTGGCCACGAACCGCGACCCCATCCTGGCCCTCGACCATGCCAACCGCGCCTTCGCCGCCGCGCCTCGTCACGAGGCGGTGCTCGCCACCCTGGCCCAGGCCAATCTGGCGGCGGGCCGGCCCGAAGCGGCGGAAGCCGCCGCGCAAGCCTTTCTGGCGCAGGCTCCAAATGATCAGTACGGGCTGGCTCTGCTCGCGACAGCCTGGCGCCTGGCCGGTGATCCTCGCTATGCGGCGCTCTGCGACCATGACCGGCTGGTCGGTGGCAGCCTGATCGACACGCCGGCCGGATGGGCGTCGCTGGAGCTTTTTCTGGCCGACCTCGCCGCCACGCTGGCGAAGCTGCATCCATTCCGCACCCATCCGGTCGGGCAATCGGTTCGCCAAGGCTCGCAGACCCACCGAAGCCTGTCGCTGTCGGACGATCCGGCGATCCGGGCGTTCTTCGAGGCGGTCGACGGGCCGATCCGCCGCCACATCGCGGGACTAGGCTCGGGAGACGATCCCCTGCGCCGCCGGATCGGCCGCGACTATCGGCTCAACGGCGCCTGGTCGGTGCGCCTGCGGCCCGGCGGATTTCATGTCGGCCACACCCACGACAAGGGTTGGATTTCGTCGGCCTGCCATATAGCCCTGCCCGCGGCGGTGGGCACGGGACAGGAAGGCTGGCTCGCCTTCGGCGCGCCGGGCGTCGCGACGGACCCGGCCCTCGCCGCCGACCATATCGTCAAACCCAAAGAGGGCCGGCTGGTGCTTTTCCCTTCCTACATGTGGCACGGCACCATCCCCTTCTCCGGCGCCGAAAGTCGCCTGACGATCGCCTTCGACGTCATTCCCGTCTGAAGTCGATTCCGCTCAGGGAACCAGCCGAGGCGCCAGCACCGTGGCCCCCTGACCGCGCAGCCGAGCATCGGACACCTGACCCGCCAGGGCGCGGGCCGCCGGTTCGGCTCCCAGACCCGCGATGGCCGACAAGACCTCGGTCGTCGCCGCCGACACCCCGAACATGCGCTTGACCGCGTCCAGCGGCGAGGTGTCGGCGTCGAAGGATCTCAGCCGGGCCTCGCCGGCGACGCCGCCAAGCCGCTTGGCGACGATGACCGCGTCATGGAAGTCGCCGATCTGATCGACCAAGCCCAGGGTCTGGGCCTGCGCGCCAGTCCAGACACGGCCCTTGGCGATTTCGCGCACCCGCGCCGCGGGCAATCGCCGGCCCTCGGCGACCCTTGTGACGAAGCCGTCATAGATACCGTCCATCCAGGTGGAAAACGCCGCATGCTGGGTCGGGCTCATCGACGCGGCGGTGGAAAAGGCGTCGGCCCAATCTCCGCCAACCTTGAGGCCACGCATATCGACCCCGAATTTTCCGAGCGCGTCACCGACCGCGAACTTGCCGCCGAAAACGCCGATTGATCCGGTCAGGGTGGTGGGCTCCGCGACGATATGCGAGGCCTGGGAGGCGATCCAATAGCCGCCCGAGGCGGCGTAGGTTCCCATGCTGACCACCACCGGCTTGCCAGCCGCCTTGGCCGCCCGAACCGCCGAGAGAATCTGTTCGGACGCCGTATCCGACCCGCCGGGCGAGGAGATCCGGAACACGATGGCCTTGACATCCGAATCGTCGATCGCCGCCTGGAAAGCTTTCTCCACATCGTCCGAACGGATGGTCGAGCCGCCGCTGAACGGTCCGGAACCCGATCCGCCCTGGCCGGTCATGATGTCGCCCTCGACCGAAATCACCGCGATGGTCGAGCCCACGCCACCGCTCGCGGGCGTGCGACCGGCCTGGGCGGCATAGTCATCGAGTGTCACCAGCTTGGCCCCATCGCCCGCCTTGGCCAGTATCGCCTTCTCCGCCGCCTTGACCTCCCCCACATGGTCGATCAGGCCGTTGGCCTGGGCCAATTCCGCCGTATAGGGGCCGGCCTCGACCAGACTCTTGATCTGGGCCAGGGGACGGCCGCGATCGGCCGCCACATCGGCCAGCACAACGCCATAGACCGAGCCCATCCACGAAAGTTCGGCTTCACGATGGGCTGGAGTGTAGTCGCTGTAGAGATACGGATTGACGGCGTTCTTGAATTCATACCGCTGCTGATAGTCGGGCTTGACGCCATGGCGATCGAAGAAGCCCTTGAAGAAAATGTCCTGGCGAGAGAGGCCGGTGGCCTGGAAACTCGAAGCGGGCTGCATCCATACATCGCCCGACGCGGCCGCCAGCTCATAGGTGGATAGCACCATGGCGTCGGCATAGAGGCCCTGGCCGTGGGCCAGTATGGGCTTGCCGGCGGCCCGAAAGCGTTTGAACGCGAGGCGAAGCTCATCAGCGGCGGCCGGCGGCAGGCCTCCCTCGGGAAGGCGCACCAGCAGGCCCTTGATATGACTGTCGCGCTCCGCTGCGGTCAGGGCCTCTTCGATACCCAACACGGAGCCAGTCTTGCCCGCCAGGCTGGCGAAAGGGCCGTGGGGTCCCTGGTCGGTAAGGCCGCCGCGCAGGTCCAGCACCAGGACGCTGTTGGCGCCCACCGGCGTCGGCCGGGCCGCCGCCGCGGCCCACATCAACAGCAGAATCGGCACGCCAATGAAAAACAGGGCGAGGCCGACGAAGACACCGGCGATGGTGGTAAAAAAGTGTTTCATGGGTGGCCCTGTCTATTCACGGGCCTACACTGCCGGCATTGTCGCTGTCGAGGTGCACCGCCAAGCTGGAGCCCCCTCCACCGCTTCGCGGTCCCCCTCCCCCAGCCATCGGGAGGAGAAGGGCGCCTCTCTTCCCCCGCTGGGGGAAGTCCCACGAAGGGGGGATGGGGGCTCCAGCCTGGCGGGAATTTGGTCGGAGTGGCAGGATTCGAACCTGCGACCCCCGCGTCCCGAACGCGGTGCTCTACCAGACTGAGCCACACTCCGATTTAGGAGGGAGGTCTATAGAGATGGGGCGCCGACGTTGCAACACCGGCCTTCCCACGCTATCTGACCGGGCTCGCGCCGGGCGGTGACGCTGCGCCGGCTCGTTGGGGAATGGTGTAATGGTAACACAGCGGTTTTTGGTACCGTCGTTCTAGGTTCGAGTCCTAGTTCCCCAGCCACGCACGTCGGCTTACGATAACCGCCGGCGCGCGAGCGGCGCAGGCCTGACCAGCCAGATTAACAATCACAGAGATTCCGTTCAAACAGCGTTCATCCGACCAAGTCTATTGATGGCGGACGGGCCATTCGCGGCCCGACGGTTCAAACGAGGAAAGCTGAAATGAAACGATCCGTCTCAACCGTGCTGGGGGTGCTCACGGCCGCCACCCTGCTCACCGGCCCCGTTCTGGCGCAACCCTATGGCGGACCGCCACAAGACCGGGGCTCCCAACATTATGACCAGGGCCACGGCTATGGCGTGCAGCCTGGTGGCTGGGAAATCAATCGTCGGATGCGGTGGCTGCAGGAGCGGATCAGCCGAGGCCGTGCCAACGGCTCGCTGGATCGCCGCGAGTTCCGGCGAGTGCAGGTGGAATTGAACCGCATCAGGCACGACGACGAGGTCGCGCGCGCCGCCAATCGTGGCCGCATGCCCTCCGGGGTCCGCGCCGACCTGGAGGCCCGTCTCGATCGGCTCAGCGATCAGATCCATTGGCTGCGCAACAACGCCGAACACCGTCCCTGGTAGCGGCGCGCCACGCCCGGGTTAACGCCCGGGCGTGGGCAATCTACCGACCTATCGCTTCATCGTAGAACCGCGCCAGGTCGGCCTTCATCGATTTCAGGGCGTCGGTGTTCAGATAGACCATGTGGCCCGACGGATAGTAGGCGAACCGAACATTGCCCTTGAGGGCCGGGTCCAACTGCATATGGCCGAGGTCATATTCGGT
>JANYFU010000204.1 GCA_025359665.1 Caulobacteraceae bacterium | reverse complement strand
CGCGGTCTCGATTTCGGCCGGGGTCGCGCGCCCGGCGGCGCTGGTGGCGTCCAGGAACCCGGCGATCGCGGTCTCCCGGTCGAGCGTGCTCTTGCGCCGAACCTCGGTAGGGTGGGCGGTGATCACCGGCGTCACCACCGCCTGCTCCAGAAATTGCCGCGCGGTGGCGGAATTTGGGTCGATCTTCAGCTTGGCTAGCGGGCTGGGCTCGCTCAGCGCCTCCCGCCGCAGCAGGTAGTCGTCGGCGATATTGGCCAGTTGCGAAAAGATCGCGAAGCCGCGGATCAGCAGCAGCATGTCGCTCAGCGACAGACCCTTCAGCGCGTCGCCCAGGCCCGGGTCCGGCTCGCCCCGCCGATGCTCGCCCACCGACCGGGAGCGGATCTGCTCGATCTGTTCGAAGGTCTCCTGGCCCTGGAGCTCGCGGATCACATCGCCCAGCAGGCGTCCCAGCATCCGCACCACGGCTCGGCTGCTCGCCGTTCCGCCGCTGTCGATCCGCTCTATCGGGGCCATGGGATGCGCCTTTCACGGCTGCTGACAACCGGAAGTGATCCTATAGCCTTCAACACCGCCGCCCAGGGCGAAACCACCGCCAATCGCGGCCGCCCGCCATGAACGGGGGCCGGCGCCTAAAACTTCGCCTTGACCTCGAAGCCAAAGGTGCGCGGTTCGTTGACGAAACCGGTCAGGTTGTCAAAATCGATGCCGCCCTCCAGCGCCAGGGTGTCGGTGATGTTGCGGGCGAACGCCGCCACTTCCCACTTGCCGCCCTCATAGGCGTAGCCGAGCCGCAGCCCGCCTTCGAGCAGGTTGCCGGAGGTATATTCCTTCGACTGGTAGAGGAAGAAACTCACCTTCGAGCGATAGGCCCAATCGGTGTAGGCGAAGAACTCCCCGTCGCCAAAGGGGATGGCGTAGCGGGCGGTGGCGTTTGCGATGAACTCCGGCGCGTTGGGCAAGGGGTTGCCGTCGATATTCACCGTTCCGGGCAGCGCGCCGGCCGGATCGAGCACCGTGCAGCCGCTGCCGCAAGGGGCGGTGGCCAGGTTGGGGTCGTCGATCTCGGTGTGGTTCCAGCTGAAGCCGCCGGTCAGCTCCATATGCTCGACCGGCCTGGCTTCCAGATCGGCCTCGACGCCATAGCCGTTGGCGTGCTTGGCGTTCAGCAGCCGGTTGAAATTGGCCCCGCCGCCGACAGCCGTGACCTGAAGGTTGCTCACCCGGTAGCCATAGGCGGACAGGTTGGCGCGCAGCTTGCGGTCGAACGCATAGGCTTTCATGCCCACTTCATAGGAGGTCAGGGTCTCGGCGCCCGCCACCGAGAGGGTGTCCCCAAACAGCACCCGGCCCTGAATCGATGGAGCCCGATAGCCGGTGGCGACGCGGCCGTAGAGATTGAGGTCGTCGCTGGCCGCGTACTGGGCGCTTACGTTCCAGCTGACATTGTCGCTCTTGGGGTGGGTCGCCAGGGTCAGCGGAGGTGCGCCGAACGGCGACTGCGAGCGATGGACGTCGAAGCGCTTATCGTCGTTCGAGTAGCGCAGACCGCCGATCAGGCTGAACCTGTCGGTGAATTTATAGGTCCCCGTGCCGAACAACGCCCAGGCGCGGGTACGCTGGTGCTGCTGGGCATAGCCATCCTGTGTCCCGCCGGCCAAGGTGTTGAAATCGAAACTGTCGATGTCGAGACTCTCATAAAAGAAATAGCCGCCGACCTGATAGTGGAACGCTCCCTGGTCGCCCGCCAAACGCACTTCATTGGTCAGCTGACGATGCTTGGGCAGGCCGTCGGCGCTTTCCGACGGGAAGGGGATGAATCCCGGACCATAGGGCGGGGCGAAACTGGCGCCGAAGCCACCGTCGATATCGCCATGGGACAGGGTGCTGACATGCTCATAGGAGCCGATCGAGGTCAGGGTCGCGAAGCCGAGGTCCCGGGTCATCTTCAGCACGACGCCGGTCTCGGCCACGTGCTGGAACGAGCGGGTCTGGGCGTCCTGGGCGATCGCGCCACGGTCGAAACCGGCCACGAACCGATCGGAACCTTGCTGGATGATGTTTGCCCGGAAGATCTGCGGCGTGCCGTCCAGGGTCAGGTGGTGGACGTTGAGCAGGGCGCTGAACTTGTCGTTCGGCTGCCACAAAATTTGCCCGCGAGCCGCGACTTCGTCATAGCCGCCGGTGGCGTTCTTCTGGCCGGTATAGGTGTTGTCGATCCAGTTGTTGCGATGCTGGAGCAGCGCGGAAAGTCGGATTGCGATCGTCTTGGTGATCGGACCCCCGATGGCGCCCTCGGCGTTTATGGTGGCGAACGAGCCGGCCGAGACCTGGCCATAGCCGCTCTCGGTGAAGCCGGGCTTGACCGAGTCGAATTTCAGAACCCCGGCGGGCGTGTTGCGGCCGAACAGGGTGCCCTGAGGCCCGCGCAGCACCTCCACCTGGTCGATGTCGAACAGCGGTATGCCCTTCAGGATCGGATTTTCCAGAACCACGTCGTCATAGACGAACGACACCGGTTGCGAGGCGTTGAGGTCGAAGTCGGTATTACCCAGGCCGCGGATATAAGGGCGCGGAAACGTGCGGCCGAAGCTCGATTCCAGCAGCAGGCTGGGCACGCGCGCCGACAGCACCCGAATGTCTCCGCCGCTGGATTTGATCACGTCCAGCTTCTCTCCGCCGATCGCCGTCATCGACAGCGGCACCTTCTGCAGGTCCTGGGATTCGTGCTGGGCGGTGACGGTGATCTCCGCGACGCCGCCGGCATCGGCCGGCGCATCGGCGGCCTTGGCCGTCGAGGCGACGAGTGCCAGCGCGGCGATGGGCAGGCCAAGACTGGCCCAGGAGGTGAATGACATGCTTAGTCCCCTGATCGTCGCCGAAAATTTGAAACGATATTGCAACAATTCCAGGCCGGGCAGCCGGAACCGTCAAGTCGTCTCGTTCGTCTATGCGAAGATCGTCGGCAAATGATGCTGCGGCGCCACAATGGCGAGCTGCTAGGCGGCGGCCTGCGCCTTCCGCTCGCGCCGGCGGCGGGTCAGAATGTGCTCGGTGTAACCGTTCGGCTGGACGCGGCCTTCGAACACCAGTTCCAGCGCCGCCTGGTAGGCGATGCTGGCGGCCGGATCGGGGCTCATCGGCTGATAGAGCGCGTCATCGGCGTTCTGGGCGTCGACCACCTTGACCATCTTGGTGAAGGTCTCGCGCACCTGGGCTTCGCTACAGACGCCGTGGTGCAGCCAGTTGGCGATGTGCTGGCTGGAGATGCGCAGGGTGGCGCGGTCCTCCATCAGCCCGACGTCGTGGATGTCGGGCACCTTCGAACAGCCGATCCCCTGGTCGATCCAGCGCACGACGTAACCCAGGATGCCCTGGGCGTTGTTGTCCAGTTCCTGCTGGATGTCGGCGGCGTTCCAGTTGGAGCGCGCCAGTGGCGGGACCAGCAGCTCATCGGTTCCGGTCTTCGCCGTCGTGCCCATCGATGCCTGAAGCGTCCGCACATCGACCTCATGATAGTGCAGCGCGTGCAGCACCGCGGCGGTTGGCGAGGGCACCCAGGCGGTGTTGGCCCCGGCCTTGGGGTGGCCGACCTTGGTGGCCAGCATAGCCTGCATCATGTCCGGCGCGGCCCACATGCCCTTGCCGATCTGGGCGTGGCCGGGAAAGCCGGCGGCCAGGCCGATCTCGACGTTGCGCTTCTCATAGGCGGCCAGCCACGGCTCGCCCTTAATGGCGTCCTTGCGCATCACCGGCCCGGCCTCCATCGCGGTGTGGATCTCGTCGCCGGTGCGGTCGAGGAAGCCGGTGTTGATGAAGAACACGCGATGACGCGCGGCGTGGATGCAGGCCTTCAGATTGGCGCTGGTCCGGCGCTCCTCATCCATGATGCCGATCTTCACCGTGTCGCGCGGCAGGCCGAAGGCGTCCTCGACCAGGCCGAACAAGCGCACCGCCAGGGCTACCTCGTCGGGGCCATGCATCTTCGGCTTGACCACATAGACCGAGCCGGCCGGACTGTTGCGCCGCGCGCCTTTCAGGTCATGCAGGGCGGCGGTGATGGTGATCAAGGCGTCGATCACGGTTTCGAACACCGGCTGGCCGCCGTAACGCACCATGTCCGTCATCATGTGGTGACCGACGTTGCGCACCAGCATCAGGCTGCGGCCGCGCAGGGTGAGGTCGCTCCCGTCCGGCGCGGTATAGAGCCGGTCGTCGTCCAGCCGGCGCGTCTCTGTCCGGCCGCCCTTGGCGAAACTGGCCGACAGATCGCCGCGCATCAGGCCCAGCCAGTTGCGATAGACGCCGGTCTTATCCTCGGCGTCGACCGCGGTGACCGAGTCCTCGCAGTCCTGAATGGCGGTCAGCGCCGCCTCGACCAGCACATCGGCGACGCCAGCGGGATCGTCCTTGCCGATCGAATGCTGGCGGTCGATCTGGATCTCGAAATGCAGCCCGTTGTGGCGCAGCAGCACCGCGCTGGGCGTCGCCGCTTCCCCGCGCCAGCCGGCCAGTTGCTCCGGCGTCGCCAGGGCGGTCTGGCCGCCATCCTTCAGCTGAACCGCCAAGGCTCCCGCGATTATGGCGTAGCCGGTGGCCTCGGCGTGCGAGCCGGCGGCGAGGGGGGCTGTGCGATCGAGAAAGCCGCGGGCGAAAGCGATAACCTGACCGCCCCGCTCTGGATCATAGCCTTTTTTGCCCGTCGGCGGGGCCAGGGCGTCGGTGCCGTAGAGGGCGTCATAGAGACTGCCCCACCGGGCATTGGCCGCGTTCAGCGCATAACGCCCGTTCGACACCGGCACCACCAGCTGGGCCCCGGCCACCTTGGCGATTTCCGGATCGACGTTGATGGTGTCGACCTGAAAGTCGGCCGGCTCGGGGGCCAGATAGCCGATGTCTTTCAGAAACGCTGTCTGTTCGGCCACGTCCACCGGCTTGCCGCGACGAGCGAGCCACCAGGCGTCGATCCTGGCTTGAAGATCGTCGCGCCGCGCCAGCAGGTCGGCGTTTTTCGGCGTGAAGTCGGCCAGAATGCTCTCCAGCGAGGCCCAGAAGGCCGCCGCCTCCAGGCCGGTCCCGGGCAACAGTTCCGTCTCCACGAAGGCATGCAGAGTGTCATCGACGGCGAGGGTATTGCTGACATCCATTCGTTTGCGGGGCTCTCGGGTTTGGCTTGGTTTGGGACAGGCGCGCTTTACTGCACGGAAGCGCGCGGCTTTGAAGCCCTAATTATCCGAGAATCCAAACGGCGCGCTGGTGCGGCGGATGTCATCAGGCAGGATCTGTCGCCCGATCGGCGGGGCCGACCGGGCGACGCATTCGGCCCGGTGACAGAGGCGGCAGGTCACGCCGATCGGTGTCGCGGTTTCGGGTCCCGGCCGGCCTTGCGTGTAGACCAGACGCCCGGCGTGTTCGGCGGCGCAGCCCAGGGCGATGGCGCGCTCGGCCCGGCGTGCGTCGAAGGCTCCGCCGCCGGCGGTCACCGTGCGGGCGATCGAGAAGAACCGCTGGCCGTCGGGCAGCTCCAGCCACTGGGTGACGATCTGACGGGGTGTGCGAAACGCCTGATGCACCGACCACAACGGACAACCGCCGCCGTGCAGCGCGAAAGGAAAGCCCGCGCCGTCGAGGCGTTTGGAAACGTTGCCGGCCTCGTCGACCCGGATGAAGAAGAACGGCACCCGTTCCTGGCCGGGCTTTTGCAAGGTGGTCAGCCGGTGCGCGGTCTGCTCGAAACTGGCGCTGAACTGCCGCGCCAGGGCCTCCACGTCATACCGCCGCGTTTCGGCGGCTCGGGCAAAGGCGGAATAGGGCATCAGCACCGCCGCCGCCGCATAGCTGGCCAGCGCCCGATGAGCCAGGCGCTCGCCGCTCTCGCTGGCGAACGTCCCGTCCCGGATCACCGCGTCGATCTCGCCGCGCAGGTCCAGATAGGCCAGCTGGATAGCCAGCTGAAACGTCTGGCTGGCGGTGTCGAGGGAATCGTCGAGCAGGATTTCCCGGTGGTGCCGATCCAGCCGCCGCGCCGATCCCACCAGCACGCTGGAGGGCAGGCGCCGGACCCGAAAGCCGTGGTGGTCCTTCAGATAGTCGATCACGCCGCCATGCCCCGCGACGGTCTGGGCGAGGCGTTCGGCGGCGTCATCGAGCGTCGGAAAGCTGTTGCGCCGCGCCGCGAGAAATCGCCTGGCCTCGGCGACGGGGTCGGAGGCGTCCGCCCGCTGCCCGCCGCCCGCCGCGTGGGTTTCCGCGCCGCGATCGGCCAGAGCCAGGTGCTCTTCCTGGTAGGCGGTATAGAGCCGCAGCATCGCCTCCATGACGCCGGGAAAATTGCTCGCGACATCCGTGGTTTCGAGCGCTGGAAGGTCGATGTCGGCAAACATCGGGTCCTTGAGGACAGCCTGGAGCCGGGCCGAGTCATCGGAACCGCCTTTCCCAGCCAGGGCCGCGACATCCACCTTGTAAGTCTCGGCCAGCCGAACCAGTATCTCGGCGCTGAGCGGGCGGTGATTGCGCTCCAGCAGGGCGATATAGGAGGCGGACACCTCCAGGTCGGCGGCCATGTCGGCCTGGGTCAAGCCAAGATCGCGACGCAGCCGCCGCAGGCTTGGACCCATGTAGAGGCGACGTTCATTCGACATCGGTAGGGACACCTGTGAATTGTCGAAATTTTACAACATTACACGATTGGCTTGTAAAGCCTGACACCTCAACCGCGTTGAGGCTTCCCGCTCGGTCATGGTCGCTCGTAGGGAGTTTTTACTCTCATTCCTATTTCCGGGTCGAAACAGAAAATAATGTCCTATCAAGATCATATCTCGAACATCGGCCAACTGATCAAAAGCAAGAAGGGTCCTTGGGACGGCATCAGCGCCGAAGCCGTGGCCCGCATGCGCCTGCAGAATCGTTTCCAGACCGGCCTCGACATCGCCCGGTATACCGCCGCGATCATGCGCCGGGACATGGCTGCTTATGACGCCGATCCGTCGGAATACACCCAGTCCCTGGGCTGCTGGCACGGCTTCATCGGCCAGCAGAAGATGATCTCGATCAAGAAGCATTTCGGCTCCACCGACCGCAAATATCTCTACCTGTCAGGCTGGATGGTCGCCGCCCTGCGCTCGGAGTTCGGCCCGCTGCCGGACCAGTCGATGCATGAAAAGACCACCGTCCCGGCCCTGATCGAAGAGCTCTACACCTTCCTGCGCCAGGCCGACGCCCGCGAGCTGGGCGGTATGTTCCGCGAGGTTGACGCCGCCCGCGCCGCCGGTGACGCGGCCAAGGAAAAGGCCCTGATGGCCGCCATCGAGGGCTATCAGACCCATGTCGTGCCGGTGATCGCCGATATCGACGCCGGTTTCGGCAACGCCGAAGCCACCTATCTGCTGGCCAAGAAGATGATCGAGGCCGGCGCCTGCGCCTTGCAGATCGAAAACCAGGTGTCCGATGAAAAGCAGTGCGGCCACCAGGACGGCAAGGTCACCGTGCCGCACGACGACTTCCTCGCCAAGGTGCGCGCCTGCCGCTACGCCTTCCTGGAGCTAGGCGTCGAGGACGGCGTGATCGTTACCCGCACAGACTCGCTGGGCGCCGGCCTGACCAAGCAGATTGCCGTCAGCCACGCGCCGGGCGACATCGGCGATCAGTACAACAGCTTCCTTGATTGCGAGGAACTGACCCCCGAGAACGCCCACAACGGCGACGTGATCATCAGCCGCAATGGCAAGCTGCTGCGGCCCAAGCGCCTGCCCAGCAACCTCTATCAGTTCCGCGAAGGTACCGGTGTCGATCGCTGCGTGCTCGACAGCATCACGTCGCTACAGAACGGCGCCGACCTGTTGTGGATCGAGACTGAAAAGCCTCACATCGAACAGATCGCCGGCATGGTCGACCGCATCCGTGAAGTCATCCCCAATGCCAAGCTGGTCTACAACAACTCGCCATCATTCAACTGGACGCTCAACTTCCGCCAGCAGGTGTATGATGCGTGGAAGGCCGCGGGCAAAGACGTGTCGGCCTATGACCGGGCCAAGCTGATGAGCATCGACTATGACACCACCGACCTCGCCGCCGACGCCGACGAGCGCATCCGCACCTTCCAGGCCGACAGCGCCCGGCGGGCTGGGATCTTCCACCACCTGATCACCCTGCCGACCTATCACACCGCGGCGCTGTCCACCGACAATCTGGCCAAGGAGTATTTCGGCTTCGCTGGCATGCTCGGCTATGTGCTCAACGTCCAGCGCCAGGAACTTCGCCAGGGCATCGCCTGCGTCAAGCACCAGAACATGTCCGGCTCTGACATCGGCGACGATCACAAGGAATATTTCGCCGGTGAAGCAGCGCTTAAGGCCGGTGGCGCCCACAACACCATGAACCAGTTCGCCTAGCGGAACGACAGACCCTCGAAGGCGCCTGAGCTCCGCCAGGCGTCGATATATTTGAAATAGGCGGTCGGGCCGGCCGGATAGCCGACCGCCAGCTTGGCTCCCGGCCCAGGTGTCTGCCCCTCGTTGTTATAGTAGCCAGGTGTGCAATCCGGCGCCCCGATCATGCGGCCAAAGCCGGTCAGCAGCAGGGACACCCAGGCGTCCTGGGCGTCGTGGGTGACTTCGATCTCCTTGAAGCCATGGTCCAGCGCATGCCTGACCATCGTGGCGATCGTTTTGCCCGCCTCTGTCAGGTTGTGGGGAACGTTGGAG
Source organism: Caulobacteraceae bacterium (assembly GCA_025359665.1). Classification (GTDB taxonomy): domain Bacteria; phylum Pseudomonadota; class Alphaproteobacteria; order Caulobacterales; family Caulobacteraceae; genus Acaudatibacter. The sequence goes on along the minus strand of JANYFU010000204.1, from coordinate 771 downwards.
ATCAAATTCGCCCCTTGGGTCGGCTGGACGAAAAAGGCGTTGGGGAACCCGTGCACGTGGATGCCGTGCTTGGATTTCATGCCTTCCGCCCAGGCCTCTGACAGCTTCAGCCCGTCCCGCCCCTTGAGGTCGAATCCAGCCCGGCGCTTGTATTCGGTGCCGACCTCAAAGCCCGAGGCGTAGATGATGCAGTCGACCTCATATTCTACACCGGCGACCACGAGGCCCCTCTCGGTGATCTTCTCCACGCCCTTGCCGTCGGTGTCGATCAGGCGCGTGCCGGGTGTATTGAACGCCTGGAGATAGGCGTCGTGGAAGCACGGCCGCTTGCACAGCTGGCGATACCAGGCCTTCAACCTCTGAGCGGTCTCGTGGTCGCCGACGATGGAGTCTACCCGCGCGCGAATCTCGCTCATCTTCTCGAAGTCGGAGTCCTCGTAGGCGGCCAGCATGTTCTGGGGGGTCATCTGGTCGCGTGGCAACTGCATGATCTTGCTTCGGATTCTGCGCGAGAGGTCGGTCCAGCCGTCCTGCACCAGATCCACCTCGGCGGTTCCGCCGGCTTGGTTCTCGGTGAAGTTCTCCAGCCAGCGGGTCTGCCAGCCCGGCGTGGCGATCGAGGCGAACCATTCGGGGTCGATCGGCGCATTGGCTCGCACGTCGATCGAGGACGGCGTGCGCTGGAACACCAGAAGCTCTTTGCAGGCTCGCGCCAGATGCGGCACGGCCTGGACCGAGGTGGCGCCGGTACCGATGATTGCCACCCGCTTG
>JANYFU010000178.1 GCA_025359665.1 Caulobacteraceae bacterium | reverse complement strand
AGGGGAATGCTTTTGACAGTGGCCCCGCGCCATGGCAAGGGACCGGCCCTTCAATCCAGCCCGTCAAAAGAGGTCGCCGCATTGGCCAATCCCGAACTGGGCGCGAAACAGATTTGCCCAACCTGTTCGTCGAAATTCTACGATCTGGGCCGCCGTCCGGCCCATTGCCCCAAATGCGGCGCCGACTTCGATCCGGAAGAAGCGCTGCGCAACCGCCGCGTCCGCGCCCGGGTGGTCACGCCCGAGGATGACGCCGAAGAGGAAAAACCCGCCGTCGCGGCCGAGTCTGAAGACGGATTCGAGGCCGAGCCCGATGACGCTCCCGAACTGGACGCCGTGGTCGATGACCCGCCGCTGATCTCGGACGACGACTCCGAAGAGGCCGACGCCTCGACGTCTTCACCGGCCGACGACATCGGCGTCGACTTCGCCGAGGAAGACGACCTGGAAGCCGCCGACGACGACGAGGTGCCGTTCATCGAAGATGAGGACGACGACTTCCCCGACGACGAGATCGACGGTCTGGGACCCGACGGCGGGCCGGAGGACCAATAGGCGGGATCGCCGGAAACTTGTTCCCGCGGGGCCTTGATCGCGCGAGGCGGTGGCACTAGGTTCCGCCGCTTCGTCGCCGGGGCCAAAGCGGATCCGGTCCGAACCCGATAAAGTTCGGGGCTATAGCTCAGCTGGTAGAGCGCTTGAATGGCATTCAAGAGGTCAGCGGTTCGACTCCGCTTAGCTCCACCATGAAGCCCCGCGGGTAACGCCCGCGGGGCTTCGCCTTTTTGGTGGTTTCGCGAAAGCTCTTTCTCAGAGCCCCAGCTGCCTGGCGATGATGTTCTTCTGCACCTCGGTGGCCCCGCCATAGATCGTCTGAGCACGGGTGAAGAAGTAGCCGGCGACGGCGGGCGCGGCGAAGGCCGGGATGGTCTCCAGGCCCGATCTCCAGTCGGCGTCATGGCGATCGGGGAAGAACGGGTGAGCATAGATTCCCGCCAGCTCCGCCTGAAGCTCGGTGAGCGCCTGGGCGGTTTCGGTGGCCGCGATCTTGATGATCGAGGCCTCGTCGCCGGGGGCCGCCCCGGTCAACAGCGGGGCCAGGGCGCGCAGGACGGTGATTTCCAGCGCCTGGAGGCGGACCTCAACCTCGGCCAGGCGGCGACCGAAATCGCTCCGGCGATCGGCCAGTTCGTCGCCCCAGGGAGCCTCGGCGGACTGATGCTTCAGGTCCGCGATCTGCTTTCGCTTGCCGGCGACGTGGGCGTAGGACACCCGCTCGTAGCTCAGCAGGTGGCGGGCGTAGGTCCAGCCCTTGCCCTCTTCGCCGATCCGGTTGCCGACCGGCACGCGGACGTTGTCGAGAATCACCTGGTTCAGGTGGTGGCCTCCGTCGATGGTGATGATCGGCGCGACCGTGACGCCCGGACTTTTCATGTCCAGGCAGAGGAAAGTGATGCCTTGCTGCTTGCGGCCCTCGTTCGATGTCCTGACGAGGCAGAATATCCAGTCGGCGTGATGGCCGTCGCTGGTCCAGGTCTTCTCGCCACTGACCAGATAATCGTCGCCGTCGAGCACCGCGCTGGTGCGCAGCGATGCGAGGTCGGACCCCGCCTCCGGCTCGGAATAGCCCTGGGCCCAGTAGGTGCGGGAGGCCAGGATGTCGCCGAGCCAGCGCTGCTTCTGTTCCTCGGTTCCGAAGGTGTAGAGGACGGGCGCGAGGTAGAGCAGGCCCATCGGCACCACGCTCGGGGCGCCGGCGCGCTCAAGTTCCTCATCGAAAATGAACCGCTGGGTGATGCTCCAGCCCGGACCACCGTATTGCTTCGGCCAGCCGGGCGCCACCCAACCCTTGCGGTAGAGGGCGTTCTCGGAAGCCTGCCGGTCGGCCTTGGTCAGGGTCTGGCCGTTGGCCAGTTTGGCCAGGATTTCAGCTGGATACTCCTCGGCGAAATAGGCGCGCACAATGGCGCGGAAGGCCTCGTCCTCGGCGCTGAGTTGCAGGTTCATCGGGCGGCCCTCAGAGGGTTGGAATACTGGACCGCTCGTCTGGCATCCTGAATTGATCATGGGAAGCGGTTCCGCCGCGCCGGCCCGGGTCCTGTTCAGAAATAGCCTTCGCGTTTTTTCTGTTCGAGCGAGCCGCCATCCTCACCGTCGCTGATACGTCCCTGGCGCTCCGATGACGACGCCCGGAGCGTCTCGTCAACGACCGCCTTGAGATCCCTGGCCTCTGATTCGACCGCGCCGGTCACCGGCCAACATCCGAGCGTGCGAAAACGCACGGTCTTCGTTTGGATCTCGTCGCCGGGCTGGAACCTCATCCGGCTCTCCTCGTCGACAACGATGAAGGCCCCCGCGCGCCGCACAACCGGCCTGGGAGCCGCGAAATAGAGCGGCGCCAGTTCAATTCCATGGAGCAGCGCGTAGCTCCAGATATCGATCTCGGTCCAGTTGGAAAGCGGAAACACCCGGGCGGTTTGATTGTGGCCCAGCCGGGTGTTGTAAAGCCGCCAGAGCTCGGGACGTTGCTGGCGCGGTTCCCAGGCATGACCCGCGCCGCGGACCGACACGATGCGCTCCTTGGCGCGCGACTTCTCCTCGTCACGACGGGCGCCGCCGAAGACGACGTCATAACCTCCGGCGTCGAGCGCGGTCTTGAGAGGCTCCGTCCGCATCACCAGAGTGTAGCGGTCCCCATGATCAAAGGGGTTTATGCCCCGGGCGCGCCCCTCCTCGTTCGAATAGGCGATGAGCTGAAAACCATGCTCACGGGCGAAGGCGTCCCGAAAGTCGATCAGCGATCGGAACTCCCAGGTTGAGTCTACATGCAGCAGCGGGAACGGCGGCTTGGAGGGATAGAAGGCGCGCAGCGCCAGGTGCGCCATCACGGTCGAGTCCTTGCCCGCCGAGAACAGCATCACCGGGTTGCGGGCTTCGGCGATAGCCTCGCGCAAGATGTGGATGGATTCCGATTCCAGCCACGACAGATGAGAGCCAGCAGGTTTCACGGCGGGGTCTCCCAGGTGATTTCAAGGTTTTGTCCGCGCGGCACGGCTCAGACCGCCATTTTCCAGGGAATTTCCGGTTCCGAGGTGGCGGCTGTCGCGGTCCACTGAAGATCGCCGGCATAGCGCCAAGCCATCCGACCGATCTCATCGAGGGCGAAGAGGTGCAGCCAGCGATTGTCGAATAGCGCGCGAACACCATCATGCCGCTTGAGGATCTCGGTCATCGCTTCGCGCGGGGCTTCGATGCAGACGGATAGGCGGAGCGGCTCGTGGACGTAATTCCCGCCGTCGTGAACCGATTGCCAGGGGAGGCCGGCGCGCATCACGCCACCATTGCCCTCGACGACGCCGATGCCGCCGATGACGTTGTGAATGAGCTTGTTGCCGCCGCCGAACACCTTGGGCGCCACGGTCGATCCGTAATATTGCAGGCTGATCCAGCTCGCCACGACCACGGGCGCGGTCAGGATCTGCTCCAGAACGCCAAAGTCCCTGTCCAGCTTCCAGTCATAGTCATGAAGAAACGCGCGACCCTCCAGGGTCTTGCCCACCGTGCGTCGACGGGGCGCGGCGATGAACGCCTTACAGCCCGCCAGCGCCCATTCCGGCCGCAACTCGGCCCAGTCGCGGCTACGCCTCGCCAGGCTGCCCTCTCCCGCCGCGCGGGGCAGGCGCAAAGCGCGCTCGCCCCGTGCGATCTTACCCGCGGCCGCGAGCCAAGCCCTTGCTAAGGCCAAGTCAGGCTCATGCGTCCTGGCCAGGCGGTCTTCGGAATAGAGCGTGACAATGTCCGTTGTCGTGTCGTGCAACGCGCCGAGGAACAGGGTGTCGGACGGAATCTCGACACCTTGAGGAACCAGGCTCTCGCGCACCTCCGGGTCGTTCAACAACGCGGCCAGCAGCCGCGCGTTGACCTCGCCGGAATAGCCGCCGCAGGCGCCGCAATGGAGCCCGCTGGCATGAGGATTGTTGACCACGTTGGCGCCGTGACCGGTCAGCACCACGAGCCTTGCGAAATTGGTCGTCAGCGACATGGCCCGCAGCACGGCCTCGGCCGCCTTCGTCCGCGTGGCGAGGTCGAGAACGGGTTCAAGACGGGGGGCGGGATCGTTCGGCGGCGGCGTGCGATGCAGTCCCAACGCATCGACCAACAGCTTGCTGGCATAGACCGGTCCCGTAGCCTCGACGAAGGCGAAGGAAGACACGGCCGCGAGCTTGAACCGCCCCCAGGCCCGCTTCGCGCGTGCCTTGAACCGCGCCGACTGGTCCGCCTCGGCCTCGTCAGAGCCTCCCGAACAGGTCGTCAAGCCGGGATTCAACAGGACGGGGAGTCGCAGCTCCCGCACGTCCGAGGCGAAGCGGCGATGTGAGGCCGTCATGCCGAAGAAGCCGGCGAAGCCCAGGGTCTGGACTTGCGGATTTACGGACTCCAGCGCCCGCCTGAACACCTCGGAGCGCACATCGATGCAGAAAACAGCCTGGAGCGCGGCGCGGCTATCGGTGGCCACGGGCGCCGGCGCCGCGAGCGTTTCAGCCAATGCCCGTTGCGCGGCGCGTTCCGCTGCTTCCTGCAATATGGCGTCCACGACATGGTCGGCGGTCGGCGTGACAGGCGCCGCGTGTGAGGCGATGACGGCCTTCCACCGGGCGCCAATCTGGTTCTCATAGCGGTCGAACAACGCCGATTCCCAGATCAGGCGGATCGCCAGAAAGTCCGTGATCGTCTCGTCCGAGCCACCGCCGAGTTCCGCCTGCCAGAGCCGGTAGCGCGCGTATTGCGCCCAACCGCCCAGCGTCATCAGCATCTGGTGGAAATAGGTTTCCAGAGCCTCGGCCGGCAGCCCAATCCGCCGCACCACGCTCGCAAGCGCCTCCGACGCACCTTCCGGCGTCTCCGAGACATAGGCCGCGAAGCCGGAAAGGCCGACAATCTCAGGCGTCAGATCATGGGTCGCGACGGCGCGCCAGGCGCCGTACGCGCCCCTGCCGAGCGGCGCGGCCCAAAGCGCCTGTCCCTCATCGAAGTATCCGGCCGCCCAGGCGCCGAAGCGCTCCGCGATCAACCCCGGCCAGTCGATCCCCGAGGCCTCGGCGGCGAGGTCGGCGATGGTCGGCGCCGCGCTGATCCCGGGTGTCGATATCAGCGCCGCGGACTTAAGGGCCGCAAGGTCGGCGGGGCCCGGCGCCGCGGGCGCGCTCGCCAGGGCGTCCGACAGATCGGCATCGGTGATGACGCCGCTGGCGATCCGCTCCTGGTACCAGCTTCGGGGCATGGTCACGGCGACGCCCGCCACCCGTTCCAGACGGGCGCCGACGGTGGCGAGGCTTTCATCGGTCTGGCCGAGGAACGGATTGACCGCGACGCTCGACGCCAACGGCCAGACCGGAGGGATCGCCCGGGCGGCGCGGTCGGCGGCGGCGTCCAACTCTACTGGATTTGCCCGGCTTGAAGTCTCGGCGTTGGTCATTTTTCGCCCTCCGGGCAGATCAGGTTGCATTGTGCAGGCGCCAGCCGCGGAGCAGCCGGTCGAACACCGCGTTGGCATAAAAGCCATTGGAGAGATGCACGCGCAGTCCCGCGGCGGCCGGGTGATAGGCCCAGAGCGGGAACATCGCCTGGACGATGGCCACGAGGCCGAAACTGATGACCGCAAGGATGATCAACGCCCATTGCAACGGACCAGGCGCCGGCGGGGCCGGCAGCACGCCGGAGGTCAACCAGACAGCGAAGACTTGAAGCGCGAAATAGCTGATGGTCGTGGCGACTGCGTAGACGATCGTGCGCTGGGTGAGGGTCCTGGGGGCCTCGTCAGCCAGACCCTGCGCGAGCATGTAGGCGACGCCGAAGATCAGGATCGCGCCGAGCGCCACGGCCTGGGGCGATTTGTGCTGGAAGCCGAAACCGAACCCGACGACGCAATAGATCGCCAGCGCCAGAAGAAAGGCGCGCCCGACGGCGCCGGCCTTGGGAATGGCTACCGGACCGGGCCGCCGATTGGCTGCGATCAGGTCCACCGCGCCGCCGGAGGCCAGGAACGAGTGGGCCTTGTACAGCGAGTGGGCGACGATATGCAGCAAGGCGAGCGGGAACAGCGCAAGCCCGCATTCCAGGATCATGAAGCCCATCTGGGCGATGGTCGACCAGGCCAGCGAGGTCTTCACCGCCGGCTGTGTCAGCATCACCAACCCGCCGAAGAGCGCGGTGAATCCGCCGATCACGACCAGGGCGGCCAGCACCCCCGGGGCCAGCAGCATCACGTCGGCGAAGCGGATCAGTAGAAACCCGCCCGCGTTGATGACACCCGCGTGCAGCAGCGCCGAGACTGGCGTCGGTGTCTCCATGACCTCCGTCAGCCAACCGTGCGTTGGAAACTGCGCGGACTTCAAGAGCGCGGCGACGCCGAGCAGGCTGGCCGCGCCGATCGCCAGGCCGCCACCGCCGCCGTTGCGGGCGGCGCCCAGGATGGCCGCGATGTCGGTCGTGCCATAGGCGAGCGTCAGCAGCACCGCCGCGCCGATCAGCGCCACGTCGCCCAAGCGCGCCGTGACGAATTTCTTGGCGGCCGCGCGTCTCGCCGCGCCGCGGTCCGGATAGAACAGCAGAAGCTGGTGAAGAAAGAGGCTCGTCGCGACCCAGGCCAGGACGAGCTGTACCAGGTTGCCCGAAAGCACCAGGAGAACCACCGAGGCCAGCGTCAAGCATAGCCGGCTCGTGAAAGCGTCCTGCCTGGCCTCGCCGGACAGATAGGTCGCGGCGTAGCGCACCACGATCCAGCCGATGAACGAAACCAGGAGGAACATAATGACGCTGACGGCATCGAGCCTGGTCGACAGACCAAAGCCGCGCAGCCCCAACAGGGGGCTGTCAGCCGGCCCCCGCAGGACAAGCAGGGCCGCGGAGGTCAGCGCCACCGCGATGGCGCCCAGCGCCGAGACTTCAGCCAGACGGGGAAGGATGCGGGGTCGGCGTCCGCGGCTCAGAAATCCGATGGCGACGGCCAGCAGAAGTGCAACCGGTGCGGCAAACGGCAAGAGATCGATTGGCAAGAGTTTCCCCCTTCAACGCGCCATGCGGGTCGGGAAAAAAGGTATCTGCCGGGACAAGCATAGAAAAATTCATTGTTCCGGCAATATCGTTCTGTTTTATGAAACGGTATGAAAAACTTGAACTTCAACCATCTCCGCTACTTCTGGGCGGTCGCGCATGAAGGGAGCCTCACTCGGGCGGCTCAGCGGCTGAATCTCTCGCAGTCGGCGTTGTCGGTGCAGATCCAGAAACTCGAACACCAGATGGGCCACCCGCTGTTCGACCGCGTGGGCAGGCGGCTCGTCCTGACCGAGGCCGGCCGGATCGCGCTCGACTACGCCGACACCGTGTTCCGGGCCGGCGAAGAGCTGATGAGCACCCTCGCGGGGCGGCCTCAGTCCAGCCGCCAGATCCTGCGGGTCGGCGCGCTGACGACCTTGTCGCGCAACTTTCAGCTTGAATTTCTACAGCCTCTGGTCGGCCGCGCCGACGTGGAGCTGATCGTGCGTTCCGGCGCGATGCGTGACCTTCTCGCTCAACTCGAAGCCCATGCCATTGATGTTGTGCTCGCCAATAGCGCCGCCCCACGGGACGCCCGCGCGCCCTTTCGCAATCACTTGCTCAACCAGCAGCCGGTAAGCCTGGTCGGTCGGCCGAGACCCGACAAGCCCGAATTCCGCTTTCCTGAAGATCTGCGGACCGAGCCCGTGCTGCTTCCCAGCCTGGACAGCGATATCCGGGTCGCCTTTGATCGGCTGATGGATCTGGCGGGCATCCGGCCGATCATCCTGGCGGAGGTCGACGATATGGCGATGCTGCGTCTTCTTGCCCGGGAGCGCGAGGGGGTCACCCTGGTGCCTTCTATCGTGGTGCGCGACGAGCTTGCCGCTGGCGTGCTGGTGGAACACTGCCGCGTCCCGCAACTTATCGAGAGTTTCTACGCCATCGTTCAGAACAGAAAATTCCCCAATCAAATGCTCGCTCATTTGCTTGCACGTTAGGGGGATCGGCGCTGAAGGCCTCCGTCGATCCGGCCGCTTGCATAGCGCCTCACCCATAGCCACTTAGGGTTCACGTGATGTTCCGTCGCCGGTTGGGGCGGGTCGTCGCGGGGTCGCTTTCTTAAAGGGCTCGCATGAACCGGACACTGATCTTCGACAGCCCCTTGCTGCTTGGTTTCGATCATACCCGCTCCCTGATGGAGCGGGCCGCCAAGATCGCTGGGGATGTCTACCCGCCGTACAACATCGAGGAATGCGGCGACGGCCGAATCAGGATCACCCTGGCGGTGGCCGGTTTCAGTCCCGATCAGCTCTCGGTGACGGTCGAGGACAATCAGTTGACCATCATCGGCAAGCGCGAGCCCGAGCCGGCTGGTGGCCCGGAGCGGGCGTTCCTGCACCGGGGGATCGCCGCGCGCGGCTTTGTGCGCGGTTTCGTTCTAGCCGATGGTCTGGAGGTGGATGGCGCGGCGCTCGAAGACGGGTTGCTGAGCATAGACGCCTTCCGGCCCGAGCCCGTCCGGCGGGCTCGAACGGTGCCGATCCGAACGACCGGCTGAACCAGCGGTGGTTTCGGACGTTAATTTAACCAGGAGACTAGCCATGAACCTCGCCACACTCTCTTCCGAAGACTTCGCCGCCCTTGGAGCCCCGAACCTGGTCTATGTGCGCGCGATCAAGGCCGCCGAGATCATGGCCGATACGCCGGTCGAAACCATCCGCGGCTTTGACCTCAAGCCTGAACAGACGCTGTATGCGGTCCACCGCGCCGATGGCGCGCGTCTGGCTGTCCTGGGCGACCGTGACGCCGCGATCGCCGCCGCCCTGGCCCACGAACTCGCGCCGGTTTCGGTCCACTGATCTGGTTTGCCGCTCGGCGGCTCAGGCCGCGGAGGACCGTACCTCGCGGGCGAACAGCGCGCGTATTGCGTCGGCGCCGCCGGCCTGCCTGAGCTGACCGCGTAGTTCAGCCGACCGCATCGCCCTGGCGATCCGCGCGAGCGCCCGCAGGTGTTCCGATCCGGCGCCGGGTGGAGACAGCAAGGCGAAAACCAGATCGACCGGCTCGTCATCGACGGCGTCGAATGCCACCGCCGGGGTGATACGCGCGAAGATACCCCGCATGCGTTCCAGACCCTCGACCCGGGCGTGGGGAATGGCCACGCCGTAGCCTACACCTGTGGTGCCTTGGCTTTCACGCTCCATCAGGGCGTCGAACACCCTTGGAGCCTTGAGTTGAAAACATCGGGCGGCGATTTCGGAAACGGTCGCCAGCACCTGTCGCTTGGTGGCGACGGCCAGGCGCGGCGCGATCGAGCCAGCGGTCAGAAGGTCCCCGATCAACAGGGCCGACAGGTCGTCACTCACGTTGGTTTAAGATCCCCTTGGTTAGGGCTTCAGGCGGGACGCCGCGTGCGTTCCGGATCGACCCAGCCGATGTTCCCGTCCGTCCGCCGATATACCACGGACAAGCCGCCGTGGGCGGCGTTTCGGAACACAATTGCTTGAGCTTCGGTCAGATCCAGGTCCATCACCGCCATTGAAACAGTCATGGTCTTCAGCGGGGCCTCGGTCTCGGCGATCACCATCGCCGCCGGGGGGTGACCCGCCGCCGGATCTTCCCAGTCATCGTCGCCGGTTTCGTCATCGCCGCCACGCAGCACATAGAGCGAGGCGGTTTCGGCGGCTTTGGCGGTGGCGGCGACGGTGTGGCTTTTCAGGCGGCGCTTGTACCGCCGGATCCGCGTCTCCACCTTGACCAGGGCCTGGCTGAAGGCCGCGTGGGCGTCTCCGGCCAGGCCGTGACTCTGCAGGTGCTGGCCGGTCGCCAGGGTGACCGTGCAATCGACCTTGAAGCTGTGGCCATCGCGACTGACCAGCACTTCGGCGTCGCCGCCGCGCTCGAAATACTTGCCGATGGCGCCAGCCAGATCGTCGCCGATCCGGGTCCGAAGCGCATCGCCTACGTCGACATGTTTGCCTGAAACTTGAACTTTCATACCGACACAACACGCCCCCCAAACCGACGAGTCAAGCGAGGGGTTTACCTAGGGTCGACTTCAGCTGAAGCGATCACCCAGATAGACGCGCCTGACTTCCGGGTCGGCCAGGATCTCGTCCGGGGAGCCTTCGAACAGCACCTCTCCGGCGTGGATGATCGAGGCGCGGTCGATGATATCCAGGGTCTCGCGCACGTTGTGGTCGGTGATCAATATGCCGATGCCCCGGCGACGCAGATAGCCAATCACTTCACGGATATCGGCGATGGCCAGCGGATCGATGCCGGCGAAGGGCTCGTCCAGCAGCATGAAGGCAGGCTCGCTGGCTAGGGCCCGGGCGATCTCCACCCGCCGCCGCTCACCGCCGGACAGGGCCGGGGCGGGCGAGCTTCTCAGGTGATCGATGTGCAGCTCCTCAAGCAGCTGGTTGGTAATCTCGCGCACGCGGCCGCGACGGCCCTCGCGCATCTCGACCACGGCCATGATGTTCTGTTCCACCGTCATGCCACGGAAGATCGAGGTTTCCTGGGGCAGGTAGCCCAGGCCCTGGCGCGCGCGCTGGTACATAGGCTGGTTGGTGATGTCTTCGCCGTCGAGCCAGATCGCGCCGTAGTCGGCGGCGATCAGGCCGGTGATCATATAGAAACAGGTGGTCTTGCCGGCCCCGTTCGGACCCAGCAGCCCGGCCACCTCACCGCGCGCCAGCCGCAGACTGACACCCTTTACGACCTGGCGGCCGCGAAAGGATTTGCCGATACGGTCGACGATCAGGCCACTGTCCGGACTCGGTGTCGTCGAGGTCACCGGCTTCTGTTCCGAGGCGATGGTCATGTCCTGCTTCTCAAGGCCCCGATGCTCAAGGTTTAGCTGGGCTGTCGGCTTGAGCGGTCTTGTCGGGATAGAACACGGCGCGCACGCGGCCGGTTTTGCCGGCTCCCTTGGCGTTGGACTCCATGGTCGCTTCGTGGGTCGATATGGTGATGGTCAGCTTGTCGCCACGCGCGACGTTCTGGCCCTGAACCACGATGACATCGCCGGTCAGGACGATCTGGTCCTTCGCCTGGGCGTAGACCGCGTGATCGCCCCGGGCGTTCTGGTCCGGGGTGACATAATAGACATGGCCGTCGGCCTCGATCCGGTCGGCGCCGCCGCAGGCAGGGCGTCCGTCGGCCCCGGTTCCCTTGGCGCGCGAATAGACCGTCAGGGTGTCGGCGCGGATGCGGGTCTGGTCCTGCACCGCCTCCGCCGAACCGCGCCAGACGGCCACGCACCGAGTGTTGCTGACCTCGGCCTGGTCGGCGGTGATATCGATGGGCGACTTGGAGGCCCCGGTGGCTTGGGCCAGCGCGACGCCGCCGAATACGAAGCCCAGCGTGGCGGTCAAGATGGCCATGCCCAGGGCGGCCGGCGATTGCGTCATACTCTCAACTTTCAGGCCTGCGTCGTCCGAGCGTGGCCCACACTTAGTGTTGATTGAGCCGCGTGTGAACGCCGCCCTTGAATATCACCCTATCGCCTTTGTCCAAAACATCGAAGCCGTTGGATTGCACGTCGCCCTGCGGTGTCTGGCTGGAGAGGGCGGCTGGGCTGGTCACCGTGCCGGTGCGGGTGTTGACCACCGCCTCGTCGGTCGCGAACCTCGACGACTTGGCGTTGTTGGCCAGCACATGGCCCTTCAGATACAGCATCCGGGTGTCCTCATGATAGACACCTGTATCGGCCGTGACGGTTGAGGGGTGGGCGCCGTCGGTGTCGAGGGTCACGGTCGGATAACTCAGCAACACCCTCTGAAATGATTTTTCGTCGCGCGCGGCCTGTTTCGCGCCCAGGACATAGGCCCGCCCCTGGCTGTCGCGGCCATAGAAGTGTGGATTGACCATCTCGATTGGCGAGCTGGCGTCCCTCTGCGCCGCGTCCTGTCGGCGGGCCGCGTGGGCCACGACCAGGCCAACCAGCAGGCCTACCATGCCGATCATGATCATCGGCAGCAGCCATCTGAGCAACTGGACCATACGGCTGTGAACGCGCGGTTTTCCGCGCGGTGGAGGACCACGGGCCGCGTCCGCCGCAAATCTCCCGCCTTGGGCTCGCGGGATTGGGGGCGGCGCGAGGTCAGGCATGGGCGAAGATGTCGATCTCGTCCCACCCAGCGACATCGAGAGCGGCGCGGTGGGGCAGAAAGTCGAAACAGACCTGGGCAAGATGCATCCGGCCTTCGCGGACCAGCATGTCGTCCAGCCGCGCCTTGAGCGCGTGCAGGTTGATCACATCGGAGGCCGCATAGGCCAGCTGTTCCGGAGACAGCCGCCCCGCGCCCCAATCGGAACTCTGCTGCGCCTTGGAGATATCCTGACCGAGCAGCTCGCGCGTGACGTCCTTAAGGCCGTGGCGATCGGTATAGGTGCGCGCCAGTTTCGAGGCGATCTTGGTGCAATAGACCGGCGCGGTGACCACACCCAGGTGAAGGCGGAACATGGCGATGTCGAAGCGCCCGAAGTGGAAAATCTTCAATACATTGGGGTCGGTCAGAAGGCGCTTCAGGTTGGGGCAGTCATAGGCCGGCCGCACCATTTGCACGACATGGGGGTCTCCGTCGGGGCCGCGGATCTGAACCACGCAAAGCGGATCTCGTCCCAGGCGCAAGCCCATGGTCTCCGAATCCAAGGCGACCGAGGCCACGCCATCGAACAGTCCGTCCGGCAGATCGCCCTGATGCAGATTCACCGCCACGCATCGCTCCTTGCAGACGACAGAACGCCCCGGTGGGGCGTCATTGTCGGTATTTGGTGCCCAGGAAAGGACTCGAACCTTCACGGCCGTTAAGCCACTGGCACCTGAAGCCAGCGCGTCTACCAATTCCGCCACCTGGGCCCGTCGGGGACAAGCCCTGACGCGCGAAGGGCGGACGCATAGGGCGCCGGCCGGTCAGCGTCAACTCGCCTCCGCGACGTTGCGCCCCGCCCGCCGCTCCTCTATCGCCACAGTCAGCCTAGCGCCCTGGTGCGCGGCGACGGAGAACGGCGATGAAGGGTCTGGTGACGATTTTCGGCGGCTCGGGGTTCGTGGGAAGCCAGGTCGTCCGCGCCCTGGCCAAGCGCGGCTCGCGTATCAGGGTCGCGGTCCGTAATCCTGGACGGGGCTATCGACTGCGGATGAAGGGTGACGTGGGCCAGATCGAGGTGGTCCAGGCCAATGTCCGCGACGCCGACTCCGTGGCGCGGGCGCTTGACGGCGCGGAGGCCTGCGTCAACGCCGTGGCGGTGCTCTATGAAACCGGCCGACAGCGGTTCGACGCGCTCCA
>JANYFU010000174.1 GCA_025359665.1 Caulobacteraceae bacterium | reverse complement strand
CCCCATGTCCAGCAGGCGGGTCACGGCCGCCGCCGCGCCGTTGGTATGCAGGGTCGAAAGAATGGTGTGCCCGGTCAGCGCGGCCTGCACCGCCACCTGCGCGGTCTCCAGGTCGCGGATTTCGCCGACCATCATCACGTCTGGGTCCTGGCGCAGGAACGAGCGCAGGGCGGCGGCGAAGGTCAGGCCGATCTGCGGGCTGACCTGGGTCTGGTTGACCCCCGCCAGCCGGTATTCGATCGGATCCTCGATGGTCAGGATCTTACGATCGACGGTATTGATCGCCGCCAGCGACGCATAGAGGGTGGTGGTCTTGCCGCTGCCGGTGGGGCCGGTCACCAGCACGATACCGTGTGGCTGGCGCAGCACCTTAAGGAAACGGGCCAGGGTGTCGTCGTCGAACCCCAGGGACTCGAAATCCAGCGGCAGGTTCGAGCGGTCGAGAATCCGCATCACCACGCTCTCGCCGTGGATGGTGGGCGCCGTGGCCACCCGCAGATCGATCTCGTGGCCGCGCACCGCCAGGCGCAGGCGGCCGTCCTGAGGCAGGCGACGCTCGGCGATATTCAGGCCGGCCATCACCTTGATCCGCGAAACGAAGGCGGCCTTCAGATGTGGGGGCAGGGGGTCTTCGTCCCGCAGCGCGCCGTCGATCCGCAACCGGATTTTCAGAGCGTCCTCGGTGGGCTCGATATGAATGTCGGAGGCCTGGGATTCCACCGCCCGGCCGATCAGCGCGTTGACCGCCCGCACCACCGGCGCATCGCTGGACAGGTCCTTCAGGCGCTCCACATCCGCCTCGTCGACGCCGCCGGCCTCGCCTGGCCCGGCGGCCGCTTCCGGATACAGTCGGTCGAGGGCGAGCTCCATGTCTCCCGACTTGGCCACCAGCGGCACGATGGCCCGTCCCAGGGCGAACCCCAGCGCGTGGCGGGCGTCGGCGGCTAGAGGGTCTACGAACGCCACCTCGACGGCGTGGGCCGTCTCGCGCAGTGGAATGGCCCGGGCGTCGCGCAGGAATCGCGGCGAAAGCCGGTCGGCGGCCAGGGGTTCGGCGGGAAAGTCGGCTGGCGTGGCGATCCGCAGGCCAGCGGCCTCCGCGATAGCGGCCGCCAGGGCCTGTTCGGAGACCAGCCCCAGCCGGGTCAGAACCGTATCGAGCGGTTCACCGGTCTCACTCTGCACCAGGCGCGCCCGCGCCACGGTCTCCGCCGGCGCCAAGCCCCGCTCCAGCACCAGCCGATCCAGGGTGAAGCCAGGGTCCGGGGCGACGACGGAGCTTAGGGTCGGGCTTTGGACGCCATCAGCCAAGGGGTAAGGCGCTCCGGATCCTTGGACGGTTGACGAAGGCGGTCATTGGTTCCTTGCTCATGCCCCGAGCTTGTCTTACGCCCGATCCTTGTCAATCCCGTGACCGTCGCGGGCGCGGCGTGGCGGTGATTTAAGCCACGTTGGTCCAAGCGCGATTGACTCCCAGATACCCCCACGGCATCGTCCCGGCGCTTCTTTCGGCTTGCTGGAAGCTGAAAAAGATCAATTTTGGGGGAGACGACACTTGCCATCCGAAGACCATGTGGATCTTGGCGCATTCATCGCGGGCGTGAAGCGCCGCAATCCCGGCCAGGACGAATTCGTCCAGGCCGTGCAGGAAGTGTCGGAAGACATCTTCGACTTCATCCAGGACAAGACCCAGTACCACGAATATCAGATCCTGCGCCGTATCGCCGAGCCCGACCGCGTGATCAGCTTCCGCGTCTGCTGGGAAGACGATAACGGCTCGATCCGGGTGCAGCGCGGCTGGCGGGTTCAGAACAACAACTCCATCGGACCCTACAAGGGCGGTATCCGCTTCCACCCCAGCGTCACGGAAAGCGTTCTGAAGTTCCTGGCGTTTGAACAGACCTTCAAGAACAGCCTGACCGGCCTGCCCATGGGCGGCGGCAAGGGCGGCTCCAACTTCAATCCCAAGGGCAAGTCCGATCACGAAGTGATGCGCTTCTGCCAGTCGTTCATGACTGAACTCTATCGTCATGTCGGCGCCGACATCGACGTTCCGGCCGGCGACATCGGCGTGGGCGCGCGCGAGATCGGCTACATGTTCGGCCAATATAAGCGTATCACCAACCAGTTCACCGGCGTCCTCACCGGCAAGGGCCTGGAATTCGGCGGCAGCCTGATCCGCACCGAGGCGACTGGCTATGGCGCGGTGTATTTCCTCAAGAGCATGCTGGAAAACATCGGCGATTCCGTCGAGGGCAAGACTGCCGTGGTGTCCGGGTCGGGCAACGTGGCCACCCACGCCGCCGAGAAGATCGTTCAGCTGGGCGGCAAGGTCCTGACCTTCTCCGATTCCGACGGGTTCATCCATGATCCGGCCGGCATCGACCAGGAAAAGATCAACTGGGTCAAGGACCTGAAGACCAAGCGCCGCGGCCGGATCCAGGACTACGTCAAGGAATTTCCGGGTTCGAGCTTCCATGCCGGCGAGCGTCCCTGGTCGGTCAAGTGCGACCTGGCCCTGCCCTGCGCCACCCAGAACGAGCTTGACGGCGCCGACGCCGAGACCCTGGTCAAGAACGGCTGCATGGCGGTGTCGGAAGGCGCCAACATGCCGACTAATCTGGCTGGCGTGCACGTCTTCAAGGCCGCCAAGATCCTCTACGCCCCGGGCAAGGCCGCCAATGCCGGCGGCGTGTCGGTCTCGGGCCTGGAAATGAGCCAGAACTCGGCGCGGATTTCCTGGAAGGAAGAACAGCTCCAGACCCTGCTGGTCGACATCATGGCTGGCATCCACTCGTCCTGCGTCGAATACGGCGGCGCGGCCGGCACCAAGCACATCGACTACGTGCGCGGCGCCAATATCGCCGGCTTCAAGAAAGTCGCCGACGCCATGCTCGCCTACGGCGTGGTCTGATCACCCTTCAAGGGTGATCTAAATCTGAACTGGAGCGCCGGCCGGCCAGGTTGACCCGGCCAGCGCCCCCTCCACCGCTTCGCGGTCCCCCTCCCCCAGAGAGGGAGGAGAAGGGCTTTCTCTTCCCCCTCTGGGGGAAGTCCGCCCGAAGGGGGGGATGGGGGCTCCAGCTTGGCGGCGGCTTTGGTATTCGCGCTGCTAAAACACCGACCAGCCGGTCAACGCGGCCAGACGTTGCAGAGCCATCGCCCCGACCAGGGAGTTGCCGGCCTCGCACAGGCCCGGCGACCATACCGCGATCGACGCCCGGCGCGGGGCGATGGCCAATATGCCGCCGCCCACGCCGCTCTTGCCCGGCAGGCCGACCTTGAAGGCGAAGTCACCCGAGGCGTCATAGTGGCCGCAGGTCATCATGATGGCGTTGATCCGCCGGGTCCGTTGCGGGCTGGTGACCTGGATCTGATTCAGGGGGTCGAGCCCGTCCTGGGCCAAGAACAGGCCGGCCCGCGCCAGCTGGCGGCAGGTCATCCGCAGCGCGCACTGGTTGAAATAGACCTCCAGCACCTCCTCCACCGGGCTCTGCAGATTGTCGAACGACCGAAGGAAATAGGCCAGGCTGGCGTTGCGAAAGCCGGTATCGGCCTCCGACGCCGCCACCTCCGGATCGATCGACACATCCTCGTCCATGGCCAGGCGGCGCATGAACCCGGCGATGTCGGTGATGGCCTCGGACGGCTTGCCGCCGGCGATCACCGCGTCGGTGACCACCAGCGCCCCGGCGTTGATGAACGGGTTGCGCGGAATGCCCTTCTCCTGCTCCAGCTGGACTATGGAGTTGAACCGCGACCCCGAGGGCTCGCGGCCGACCCGGTTCCACAGCGCCTCGTCCAGCCGGTTGATGGCCAGCGCCAGGGTGAACACCTTCGAGACGCTCTGCACCGAGAACGGCGTCTTCGCGTCGCCGGCGCTGGCCACGCGACCGTCGGTGGTGACGATCGATATGCCGAACTGCCTGGGATCGACCCGGGCCAGGGCCGGGATGTAGTCCGCCACCCGTCCTTCGCCCAAGTGCGCCGACATCTCATGAGCGACGATCCTCACGACCTCGTCCAGATCCTCGATTGCCGGCATCGGCCCCCTCCCCATTTGTTTCTATGCTCTCGCCCGCCTGATATAGCCTTCTCCAACCAGACGTTGGGGGGAATGTTCGTGACCTATTGCCTTGGTATGCTGCTGCCGACCGGCCTCGTCCTGGCCGCCGACTCCCGCTCCAACGCCGGCGTCGATCAGATCGCCCTGGCGCGCAAGATGGCCCTGATGACCGTCCCCGGTAACCGCGTCATCGCCATGCTCTCGGCCGGCAATCTGGCCACTACCCAATCGGTGGTCACCCAGCTGCGCCAGGCGGCCGGTTCGGGCGATCCGACCCAGGACGTCTTCGCCGCCCGGACCCTGTTCGACGTGGCCGCCATGGTCGGCGCCAAGCTGCGCGAGGTGGTCGAGAAAGACACCCGCTATGTCCAGCCCTATGGCGACCCGACCGGCAGCTTCCTGGTCGGCGGCCAGGTGGCGGGGGAGGGCGCGCGGCTGTTCCAGATCTATTCGGCCGGAAATTTCGTCGAGGCCTCCAGCCGCTCGCGCTTCCTGCAGATCGGCGAGACCAAATACGGCAAGCCGATCCTCGACCGGGTGCTGAACCATGAGACCTCGCTGGATGAGGCGGCCAAGCTGGCCATGCTGTCGTTCGACGCCACCATCCGCAGCAACCTGTCGGTTGGCCCGCCCATCGACCTGCTGCGCTACGAGGAAAACAGCTTCTCGATCGCAAATCTGATCACTATCGACGACGGCAACGCCTATTGGGCTGATCTCAAGAAGGGCTACGCCGCCGGGCTGTCCTCGATCGTCGACAGCCTCCCCCCGCCACCCAAGGCTGGGTGACCTGACCTGGCGCGGGTTTCCCAGGTTCCCCGGAGCGTCTGGGCGCTGGGCTTCGTCTCGATGTTCATGGATATCTCCTCGGAGATGATCCACGGCCTGCTGCCGCTGTTTCTGGTCGGCTCGCTGGGCGCCAGCGTCGCGCTGGTCGGAATCATGGAAGGCGCGACGGAGGCCACCGCGGCCATCACCAAGATGTTTTCCGGCTGGCTGTCGGACCGGCTGGGTCGCCGGAAGTTGCTGGCGGTGATCGGCTATGGCCTGGGCGCGCTGACCAAGCCGGTGTTTCCCTTCGCCATCACTCCGATCGAGGTGTTCGGCGCGCGCTTCGCCGATCGCGTCGGCAAGGGTATTCGGGGCGCACCGCGCGATGCGATGGTCGCCGATTTCACCAGGCCGGAGCTTCGCGGCGTCGCCTTCGGCCTGCGCCAGGGCCTCGACACCATCGGCGCCTTCATCGGGCCGCTGCTCGCGATGGGACTGATGGTCCTGTTCGCCGACGATATCCGCCGGGTGTTCACCTGGGCCGTGGTTCCGGCCGCGATCGCGGTGGTGCTGCTGCTGTTCGGGGTGAAGGAGCCTCGTGGGGCGGCGGCTATCCAGCCGCGCCCGGCGCCGATCCGCTGGTCGGAAGTCAGGGATATGGGGCGGCCGTTCTGGACGGTGGTCGCCGTGGGCGTAGTGTTCACCCTGGCGCGGTTCAGCGAGGCCTTTCTGGTGCTGCGCGCCCGCGATGTCGGCCTGCCGCTCGCACTCGCGCCCGTGATCATGGTGGTCATGAACCTGGTCTATGCGCTGGTCTCGAC
>JANYFU010000042.1 GCA_025359665.1 Caulobacteraceae bacterium | reverse complement strand
CGTCAGGGTTCGGTCCGTGCCCGCGACAATCGACGACGTCAGGATTGGCACGAGACCGCCGCCGGCGTTCAGGCGTTCGGGTTCGATGCCTATGGTCACCGGGGTCGTCAGGACCCCCGTATCGGGGTCGATGGTGAGGCTACGCGCCGTGACCGACCCGATCTGGAAACCATGCAAGGTGACCGGCGCCCCCACCTGGAGGTCCCCAACGGGGTCGGTGAACATGATCCTGTAGAATACCTGCGGTCCTCGCGGCCCCGCGACGGCCTGGCTCTTGTCCGAGAACAGCGGAAAGGTCGACCCGGGCGCCGCGACCGACTGATCGATCACATCGGACGGCGTATCGAATTCCACGCCCCCGTCGAGGGCCGCGTTCCCTGGCGCGATCTGAGTATTGATCCCCGTGCCGGACAGCGAAACCCGCACCGCGCTGACGTTGAAGAACAGCGTGCCCTTGCGAACAAACCGGTTATACGGCTCTTCGACAAATATTTTGGTCTTGAAGTTGTTGCGGCCCAGCAGGTCGACGTCGGTGACTTTGCCGACCTGGAGTCCATGATAGTAGACGCTGGCTCCGGCTCGCGCGGAGCCCACCTGGCTGGACACCAGTTCGTAGGCTGTCCCGACAGTCCCCGGCAGGACCACGGGCGGGCTGTCCAACCCCTCGAAATGTCGCGCCGGTTTCCCGTCGCCGGGCGCCATGCCGATCGACACTCCGGCCAGGGCAGCCTTCAAGGAGCTGAGATCGCTCAAGTTGGGCTTGGCGCCGACCAGCCAGAATTGCGTGTTGGCCCGCAGCAACGGTTTGGTCGAGGGGTCCAGACTGAGCGTCATGTCGACATGTTTGCGGTCAGGGCTGAGAGCGACTTTCTTCACCCGGCCCACCGAGAGCCCTCTGAAAATGACCTGGGTGTCTCCGGGTTTGGCGGCGGCGGCGGAGTCGAAGGTGACCACGACGTCGACGCCCGCGTGCGCCAGAGCCTGCAACCCTAGGTAACCCAGGACCAACAAGGCGGCCAATGGCAGCGCCCAGATCAGGCCGGGCCAGCGGCTGTGCGCCTCGCGCGCCAGGGTGCGGGGATGGCGCGGGAGATCGGCGGCGGGGGTGGGATCGCTCAAGCGAATCTCCTGGGCGCGGGGATGGCCGACAGCGCCGCGTCCCACATCAGGCGCGGATCGAAGGCGCGGGCGGCGATCATGGTGACGACCACGACGCAGGCGAATGCGGGCGCGGCGGACTCGGCCCGGCCAAATATGACCGCGTTGTATTGCATGACGGGAACGAAACAGGCGATCACGAACGGGTCGACCATCGACCAGCGGCCAATCTCCTCCACGATTCGGTAGATGCGCGTCTTGAGGATCAGACGGCGCCGGGAACGCCGCAACACCGACATCACACAATAACCAAGGCCGACCAGCTTCAGCATCGGTATCGCGAAGCTGGCGGTGAACACCAGAAGCGCCAGGCCGAACAGGCCGGCCTGACCGAGGTCGATGACACCCTGAAGGATATTATACTGGGTAGGGTGGAGCCCGATCGGCAGCGTGGCGATCGGCAGGATATTGGCGGGGATGTAGAGCAGTATTCCCGCCAAAGTCAGGGCGATCGTCCTGCCCAGGGTGTCCTTCTCGCGAGCGCAAATCCGGTCGCCGCATCGCGGACAGGGCAGTCCCTCATGGGTCGCCGGGACGGTGAAGTCGCAGGCCAGGCACGAGCAGACCGCGCCGCTGGCGGGCGGGTCGCTGTCGGGGGCGATCAGACGCCAGATATGGCCTTGATTCAAAGTCGCCCGCGCCGCCAGCGACAGAGCGGCGGCGGCGATGAAGCAGATCGCGCCGACCCCGACCTCGACACTGATGGTGGCCGACAGGCGGGCATAGGCCACCCACAGGCCGACCAGGAACACGTCGAGCATCGCCCATTGCTGGAGGAAATTGGCCCAGCGGAAGCCACGGCCAAGCCAGTGTGGCCTGACGCCCATCCGCAGACAGCCAAGCACCGCCGTCAGCAGCGCGAAACGCAGCAGCGGCAACACCACGACGAACAGGCCGATCATCAGGGCCAGCAGCGGCCAGCCGTCAGTCCACATGGCTCCGGCGCTCGAGGCCAGGATACTTTGGCGAGACACGCCAAAAATCGATGTGGTCAGGAAGGGCAGAAGGTTGGCTGGGATCAGCAGCAGCAACACGCTCGCGCTGCACGCCAAGGCCGCTGGGAGATTCTTGAAGGCTGTTCGATCAAGTTCGGAATGACAGAGACGGCACGTCGTGATCGAATTCTTCAGCTGCTCGCCCAGGTGCTGGAGCGTACCACAGTGCGGGCAACCTATGTCCCTCAAACTCTCACCCTGCTGTCCTTGAGAACCAGAAGCCCTAACGCCCAACTCCGCGGTTCGATCCAACACGCTGGTCAAGCGCGGCCGTTGGCCTCATTCTGAATGAGAAACGCCCACCAAGGGCGGCAGTGGGAGAGGATGGCCATGACGACACTGGCTCTGGAGGTGCGCGCCAACGCCAGCGGCTTCGGCGCGGAGATCACCGGCGTCGATCTTTCGCGGCCCCTGCCGCCGGCGGTGCTGGAAGGCGTCAA